>NZ_DBJD01000054.1:0-2711 GCF_002297065.1 Treponema sp. UBA785
CCAAGTTTCCGTGTCCGAGACCAACCTTGCGGTCGTCAGCTACAGAGCCCGGCAAGCAGAATGCCTGAAGTCCCTTACCAATATTTGCGGCAGCTGTTGAGCCAGTCTTGTCGCCTGTTTTCTCAGCTTCCTTGATTGCGATTGCAGAGCCGAGAACGTAAGCCCATTTTGCGTCCTCAAAACAAATCTGCTGTGTTGACTGGCAGATTTCGTAAGGGTCAAAACCGCGTGCCTTGCAAAGGTCGCGGGCCTCGTTGAGTCCTTTTTCTCCCTCAGAGAAGCCATATTCTTTAAGAGCCTTGTTTACCTGTGGGATACGGCCTTCAAAATCTTCAAATAATGCCATTTTATTTCCTCCGTTCCTACAATTAGTTCTTGCGAGGGTCGATGAGTTTTACCATGCCCTGATCTTCTGTAACGCGTCCGTAGTGAGTGCGTGCCTTCTCGATTGCCTCTTTCGGGTCAACTCCAGCCTTGAGAGCGTCCATGAGCTTTCCGAAGTTGATGCAGTTGTAGCCGATAACCTGGTTGTCCTTGTCAACAGCCATAGTCTCAACATAGCCTTCTGTCATTTCGAGGTAGCGAGGACCTGTCTTGCGTGTAGCGAACATTGTTCCAACCTGAGAGCGGAGATTTTTTCCCAAGTCCTCAAGGGAAGCTCCGACTTTCAAGCCGCCCTTTGAGTAAGCCGACTGAGTGCGTCCGTAGACAATCTGCATGAAAAGCTCGCGCATTGCAGTGTTGATTGCGTCGCATACAAGGTCAGTGTTAAGGGCTTCAAGAAGAGTTTTTCCGATAAGGATTTCAGATGCCATTGCAGCCGAGTGGGTCATTCCTGAGCAGCCGATTGTCTCGACAAGAGCTTCCTCGATGATTCCGTCTTTTACGTTCAAAGAAAGCTTGCATGCTCCCTGCTGAGGCGCGCACCAGCCGATTCCGTGTGTAAAACCAGAAATATCCTTGATTTCTTTTGCCTGAACCCATTTTCCTTCCTCAGGAATTGGAGCCGGCCCGTGATATGCGCCTTTAGCCAAAGGACACATATGCTCTACTTCTGCTGTGTAGACCATAATATTCTCCTAAAAATAAAAATCTGTTTTGATTCCGTCTCTTTTTAGGAAGAGACTGTTTCTCTGTTTTATGCAGGAATTGCAGCATTTTTTCAACTGCAAACCACTACATTGTTTTGTTATTGATTATAGTTTTTTTAAAATTGAAATTCAACGACAAAAACAAAAGTTTTTTGAGCTTAATGATTTTATGGGCGTTCCGGTTGTATTTACAACCGTCAGGCCTTTCGCCCTTGCATTGTCCGTCGCCTGCAACGGACAACGGCTGCGCCGGGGCTACAGTCCTTAACGCGTTTTATTGTTTTCCTTAGAAATTACAAAAATAAACGAAAAAAGCAGCATTAAAAACGTAATAATCCAGCTTATCGGATAACTTAAAAATATATTGCCAAAAGAATACAATCCAGGAAGCTTAAAAACCGTAAAAAGATAGACAAGGCGGCTTCCACAGACAAAAATCAAAGTCATAACAGCAGGCATAAGGCTCCGTCCCATTCCGCGAAGACTATTTGCCATAACGTCCATTATGCCGCAGGTAAAATAAGTTGAACAAATCACAAGAAAACGTTCCGCGGCCTTGTCTATTACAAGAGGATTTGACGTAAAAACCGAGAAAAGCTGCCTGCTAAAAAGAATACAAATTCCGCCAATAACAGCGCCGACAATGCAGACAGAAAAAAGGCTTGTCAAAACGACTCTCTTTACGCGGTCAATTTTCTTTGCGCCAACATTTTGACTTACAAAAGTAAGGCTTCCCTGGGCAATGCTGTTCATTGAAATATAAACAAAACCTTCAATGCTTTGACTTGCGCTGCTTCCGGCAACAGCAACCGCTCCAAAACTGTTTACGGTAGATTGAATCACCATATTGCTAAAACTAAAAAGACTGCTCTGAAAACCTGCTGGTACTCCGATTTTTAAAATTTTCGCAAGAATATCGCTGTTAAGGCAAAGTTTTTTTAAGTCCAGCTTAAAATCATCTTTCTCTGTAAGAAGAATAAAAAGGACGCATACGGCGGAAAGAGCCTGGCTTATTACAGTCGCCCACGCCACCCCGGCAACATCGAGATTAAATTTTATTACAAAGACAAGATTTAAAACAACGTTTAAAATTCCGCTTACAAAAAGAATATAGAGCGGCCGTTTTGTGTCGCCTTTTGCCCGTAAAAGAGCAGAACCAAAATTATAAACAACGCTCGGAAAAATTCCGCAAAAATAAATTCGCAGGTAAAGCGCAGAAAGAGGAAGAACTTCCTCAGGAGCGTCCATAACAATCAAAATCTGCCGGCTAAACAAAACTCCGACAACGCTTATAAAAGCTCCGCATAAAAGGCTCAGAACAAACGAAGTATGAACTGTCAAACTTACTTTTTTTGAATCTCCGCAACCGGTAAAATTTGCAGCAACAACATTGCACCCGATAGAAATTCCTAAAACCGTGTTTACAAGAAAATTTACAAGAGAACTTGTTGAGCCGACGGCAGCAAGAGAATTATCTCCAGCAAACCTGCCTACAACAACAACATCCGCCGCATTAAAAAAAAGCTGCAAAATTGAACTTAGCATAAGCGGAATCGAAAATTTCATTAACTTGGGAAAAATTGCTCCCGTCGTCATGTCAATCTGATTGCTTTTCATTTT
>NZ_DBJD01000100.1:0-4587 GCF_002297065.1 Treponema sp. UBA785
GAAAAGTAATTTTGATTTGCAAATCCAAGAGCTGCAGTAACATCAAAAATCGAAAAATTATCAGAAAGAAGCATTTTTTTTGCCTGTTCAATTTTCATCTTTTCATGCAATTCCTGAACAGAGCAGCCTGTAAGTTCTTTTGTTTTTTTTGAAAGGTAGCTTCGGCTAACCATAAAATGTTCTGCGATTTTTTCGAGATTTGTTTTTTCAGAAATATTTTTTTGTAAATAGTCGGTTAAACTTTTTACGGTTATTCGGTTTCTTTTTGATTCAGCTGGATTTTGTTTTTTTAACAGTCTGTTGATTTCTGAAGTTTCAAGTAAAAAATCATTTTTTTCATCAGCTTTTTTTATTCTTACAGAATACAAAGCGTTGCTTAAAAGCAATCTTACAACATCATAATAAGCAATATTTAAAAATTTCATTTCCAAAAAAATGTAACCAAAATATTTATCAGAATGATGCAGCACTTCCAGCATTAATGAATATCTTGTATCCATAAAAAAGCTCTTAGGAAATTGATATGGCTCGTGAATTTTAAACTGCAATTTTTGTTTTAATTCTTCTTTTGGTTCTGGATAGATAAGTCTTATTTTTGTGTCGTTGATATTTGAAGAATTTGACTCGTTTAGGGCAAGAAATGCTTTTGATATATTCATTTCGTTTAATTGCATTTTTAGAAGCTCAATTATTTCATCGAGATCCATTGCATCGCTTAAATCTACAGCATTTTTCGAAATATTATTCAATCTGTATGGATTTTCTCTTTCTGCCAAAGTTTCGTATTTTGTAAAAATTGTAATAAGAGTTCTCATTTGATGAAAAATGCCTTCAATTCTTAAAATTGTTTCAAGATTTTCATTTTTCAAGACAGGAATAAAAATATTTCTAAAACCTGTAACTAGATTTTGAAGGTAAGCTGCATTTGACGAAGCGATATGAGAATATTTTTGCAAATGATTTTGAAACCATTCAAGCATGCAGCTTTTTTCGGGATTTAAATAAACATCATTAAAAAAAGAATTTACCAGATTTTCTATATCAACTTCTTTTTCGGTTTTGAAAATTTCCAAAAGTTTATAAAATAATTTTTGTCTTAACTGTTGTTCTGAAATTTCTGTCTCGTCTTCTGTTAAATCAATTTTTTTTCCTGCATTTTGCACGCTTTTTTCAAAACATCCGCAAGATTGCCTTATGACAAGTGAAGTTTTTACCCTTACAATTTTGCACGTAGAGTTTGGATTCATTATCTTGTCGATTAAAAGTTCAACCGCCATGTAACCGCGCTTAAAATATTCAAGATTGACTGTTGTAACTGGAGTTTTTGCGGTTATTCCGTCGTACCAATTGTTAAAACCTGTAACGGCAATATTTTTTGGAACATTAAAACCGTTTTTTTCCAGTTGATTTATAACTTCTGCTGCAATAATGTCGGTTGTCGTTACAATAGCTTCAATTTCTTTTTTTTGAATGTCATGGTCTTGCAAAAATCGGGTTACGGTGTTTGCAAGAGAAATCACGCTCATGGAATTCGCCATATAAACGGAATTTTCAATTTCTTTTAGCCCATATTTTTTTAATTCGTTTTTATACGCCGAAAGTCGTTTTCTGTGCGGCTCAGAAACGTCTGCTCCTATAAATGCGAATTTTGAATAACCGTGAATTTTTACAAGATGCTCCATAATCATCTGAACTGAGGAATCGCTGTCTATTCTGAGAGCTGTAACTCCAGGAATATCAAGATGTCCTATGTCTATCATTGGGAGCGGTTTTAAACTGTTAAAAGTTTCTAGAATTTTTTCGCTGTCAACAAATTCTCTTAATGAAGAGGCCCAGGTTATTATTCCGTCAAGAAAGGGTTTTTTCATAAAATTGAAATTCTTCATATAGTGATTTACAAAATTTATGTCTTCAAAAAGAGAATATTTTATTGCCGCTCCCATGTTTATAAAGTTTATATCGTAGTCAACGGCGGCTTTCATCATGCCTTCGATGTATTCTAGCGCAATAAAAGAACGAAGGTCGGCAATTCCGGTAAATCCTATTGTAATTCTTTGACCTTTGTTTTTTTGTTCAGTTAAGAATGCTTTTCTTTGGGAGATTTTAAAATTCATATAGTTTTCCGTTTTTTTTATAAAATTTCTAAATCATAATTGCTTTTTTATACATAATTATACTTTGATTTTGCGTAATTGAGTATGTTTTTTTTAATGAATTAGCAGTTTGTTTTTATTTTATACGAAAATGAATACTTTTATACATAATAATCTATAAATGACTTAATAGTTCTGAAAAATACTGGTTTTGTCCAAAAGGTAAAAAGTATATTTTGACTAAGGAAGTTTGTATTTATTTCTAAGGAGGTTTTGTATGAAAAAAATTATAAGAAATATACTTGCAGTTCTTCTTTTTGCAGCAATTTTTTGTCTAAACGGCTGTTCTGATTTAGACGAATCTAATGAAGAGACAGAAATTGAGTCTGGCAGTCAAAATGGTGAGCAGGAAAAAGATGAATCAGACGACGAAAAGGTTTTGAATGCTGAAGCTACTGAATATTTGTTAAAAGCTGGAGATTCTAAAGAATTAACTCTTACAGATATTTCTCTTGCGGCTTCAAAAACGTTAAAAATGGACGGAGAAGCAACCTGGACTGTAGAAAATCCGTATATATGCTCGATAAATTCTTCTGGAAAATTAACTCCGCTTTCTGGTGGCGAAACTGTTGTAACAGGAACTTTATCTTCGGATTCAACGAAAAAAGCAGAGTTAAAAGTAAAAATTGAAGAGCCGAACAGGGGAGTTTCGTCAGATCCGTTTGACCTTAGAACAATTTCTGAAAATATAGATATTTTCTGCTGTGGTGATTCAATTATGAGAGATTATTCTGCCAGCGATTCTGATCAGTATGGCCTTGGACAGGCTCTCAAGGAATTTTTTGATGAAACAAAGGCAAATGTTGTAACTGATATTGCAAACGGCGGCCGTTCTTCAAGACTTTTCTATAATGAAGATTCTCGTTGGCCAGAAGTAAAGCGCCGTATTCAGGCTAATAATGAGGCTGGAAAAAAATCAGTTGTAATTCTTTCTTTTGGACATAATGACCAAAGAGCATTGACTGACTGCGATAAAACTTATGGAGCGCAGTTTACTTTTGCTTCTGAAAATGCAAATGAGACAGTTGCTGGAACTCACTACGACTTTATGGAAAAATATATTGTTGAAGCACGTGAACTTGGAGCGGTTCCAATCTGTGTAACTCCGTTTGTTCGCGGTAATTATTTTGGTTCAGAAGTAAGCGCTTATGGAAAACACGACTGGTCAAACAAAACTATGACAGGAGATTCTACTCCTCGTGGAAATTATCCTGCCGCAATGAAAGCTGCCGCCAAAAAACAGGGCGCAATTCTTGTTGATATGACAGAACTTAGCGCTGTTCGTGTTGCAGAATACAATAATGCAGGCAAGGAAAAATATTTTTATGTAGACAGTGATAACACTCACGAAAGAACACTGGGCGGTCTTGAGCTTGGAAAAATTGTTACAGATGAATTAAAGAAAAACGGATATTTGACTTCTTATATAAAAGATTGTTCGCCAAGAATTATGGTTGATAAGTCAAATCTTGCTTTTGGACGTATTCTTGCAAATGCAACAAAAACAACTTCTTTTAGAATTTCTAATTTTCAAAACAAAAGCGGAACAATTACGATTACTGCTCCTTCAGGTTTTGGGCTTAGCCTTTCTGACAGCGGAAGTTTTGATTCAGTTTTAACGATTGAAACAGATGAAAATTTTATGGGAACTGAAGTATTTATAAAATTTAGTCCAACAGAAGTAATTTCATACAATGGCGATATAACGGTTACTCATTCATCTGTAACTCCTGATTTTGGAAATACTCCGGCAGGAACAGTTGACGGTTCTGCTTTAAAAATTGCTCTTTCAGGCGCAGGGAAAGAATTGTCGGTGTCAGGTACGGATTTTACGGTAAATTGGCCTATGATTTCGGGGGGGGGCAGCTTTTCGGTTGCCGCAACTTCAACTTCTGAGGATGTTGTTCCCGCAGAAACTAGACTTAATGGTCTTATAAAATCTTCTAATAAAACAATCGGCACAGAAACTTATGCCCGCGTAACAATCGACAATCCCGGCAATGTCTGGCCTGTAAACGACACTGGTGCAAAAATGAACGATGTTTATATTGAATATGAAATTCCAGCCAGTGGTATTGACCTTACAGTAAACGAAATCAGTTTTGACTGCTGTTCTTCTGGTGGTTCATATATGGCTTGGAGCGCTTATTATTCTACAAATGAAGATTTTTCTAATCCAGAGCCAATTTGCGAAATGAAAACTGCTCAAAAAGAAGTTCTATGTTCAAATTCTGCCGGCGGTTCAAAGAATAGTTCAGACGCACTTGGACTTCCTGTAGAAAATGGCAAATCGCTTTATATAAGAGTTTATCCAGCATACAAGGATACAAAGGAAAATGCAGGACGCACATTTATAATTTCTAACGTACTAGTAAAAGGTTTAATCCAATAGAATATGTAAAAAAATAGTAGGTAAGATAAAAACAGCCGAAAA
>NZ_DBJD01000100.1:4707-6486 GCF_002297065.1 Treponema sp. UBA785
CGAAACAACTTAAAAAGTCAAGATTAAAATTGAAGTTTTAATCTTGGCTTTTTTTAGGAGCAAATCAAATGAAAAAAATTGTAAAAATAGCGGCAGTTTTTACGGCTTTAGCTTTGCTGGGAACAGGTTTTATTTCTTGTTCTGACGGAGACGATTCTTCTTCTGACAACAGCGGAAGCCAGAATCTGGCAACTCCCGAAAATCCAGGCGATTCGACGCCATCTGAGTACGATGATTCGGCACTTTCTGCGGCGACTTTATGGGTTGTTGGTGACTCGACTGTTTGTGATTATGTAAAAGATGGAAAACATACTGACGCAACATATTTTTATCCGCGTTATGGTTATGGAACTCAGTTGGCAAACAACTTGTCGTCTAAGATTACAGTAAGAAATCTAGCTCTTTCTGGCCGTTCTGCAAAAAGTTTTCTTACGGAAGAAAATTACCAGACTTTGATTGCTGAAATTAAGGATGGCGATTTTCTTGTAATTGGGTTTGGCCACAACGATCAAAAATCTGATGACGAAGACCGTTTTGCAAGCGCCGCTGAATCGACAGATACAGAAGGTTCTTTTAAAAATATTCTTTTTAATAAATATATAAAGGTTGTACAGGAAAAAGGCGCAACACCGATTATTTGTTCTCCAATTGTTCGTCTGAGTTCTTCAAACGATTATTTGGGTTCTTATGCCCATATAACTGCTTCGGGGGATTACAGAAAAGCAGCGGAAGAACTTGCAAAAGAAAAATCTGTTCAGTTTGTAGATTTGACGACAATGACAAAAGAAAAATACAAAGAACTTGGCTATGATGAAGCGATTTATTTTCATGCAATGGCTCAAGGAAGTTCTGCCGATTTGCCAAACTTAAAATCAGTTGATGAAACACATATCAATATTTATGGCGCAAAAATGGTTTCGTATTTTTTTGCCATGACAATTTCTCAAAGTTCATGTGCATTAAAACCTTATGTAAAATCAACTTATCTTCCTTCAAAGGATAAAGATCTTGTAAAAAATCCAGACTATGTATTTGTTGATTATGCTGCTCCGGATTTATCAAAATTAAATTCTGTAGAAAATTTAAAGTGTACGTCTGAAGGCTGGTATGGAACTGCTTTTGGCGATTGCGGAGGAGATCCTTCTGCTGCTTCAAATGGATTTTTTGCACAGGAAACTTCAGCAGGAGTTTTTAAGGTTGGCCAGACAGGGACGGCCTCGCCAAAAGGAAAAATAACTTCTTCGGCAGACGGTTTTGCTTTTGCTTTTAAACAGATTCCTGTAAGCAAAAACTTTACGCTTACTGTAAAAGCAAAAGTTTTAGTATCGGTGGCTGGTAAAAATCAGGCGGGCTTTGGTTTAATGCTTCGCGACGACTGCTATGCTCCAAACAAAATTGCGGTAAGCTCAAACTATGTATCTGCAGGACTTTATGCAGATTCTGCAAGTTCTTGTATTGCAAACTGGAAGAGAGAATCTGGTTCTTTAAAAGTTTCTGAAAACAAAATTTCGGCTCTTTATAATAACGACGAAACCGCAGAATTTTCAATTGAAAGAGTTGGCCAGGTTGTAAAAGTTAAGACTGTTTATAAAGGCAATGCTTACGAAACCACTTACACGGATTTTGATTTTGTGGCAAAAGATTCTGATTACTTTTATGCAGGCATGTTTGGAACTCGTGGAACTTGTGTGGAATTTACCGATGTTGTCTTGACAATAACTGGCGAATCTCAAGGCGCATAAGGCTCGAATTTATTTTGGAGCGCAATTTGCGGTCAAT
>NZ_DBJD01000100.1:6541-18033 GCF_002297065.1 Treponema sp. UBA785
GTCCGCTCCATTGTCGGGGCAGGTTTAGAAAAATAAACCTGCCCCGACAACTAAAGCCATTCCGATCCGGGCTAAGCTTTCCGGTTTATTCTAGTTTTTCTGACAAAAAATTATTTTCTTTTTAGCCAGTTGCATGGACTTAGACAGGTGTTTTTTTATTCAAGTCTTAAGCGGGCTGCATGTGCGTGGCCTGCAAGTCCTTCGGCGTCGCCAAGGTGTCCTGCGGCTTTTGCAGAAGAAACTGCGCCTTTTGAGCCTGGAATTGTGCGTAAAGTTGTGACTGTTTTTAAGAATACACGTACGCTCAAGCCGCCTGTAAAACGTGCGCTTCCAGAAGTAGGAAGAGTGTGGTTTAGTCCTGCTGAGTAGTCGCCAAAAACTTCTGCGCTGCCGTGTCCCAAAAAGAGCGAGCCGTAATTGTGGCAAAGTTCTGCGATTTTGTCGCGTGTTGTTCCTTCGTCCATTGCAAGTTCGAGGTGTTCCGGGGCTTTTCGGTTCGCGGCTTCTGCTGCCTGTTCAATATTGTCGCAGAGAATGATTGCGCCGCAGTTTTCGATTGATTTTTCCGCCGTTTCTTTTGTTTCGAGGACTTTAAGCTGCTTTTCGATTTCGGTTTGTACCGCCTGTGCAAGTTCTTTTGAATCTGTTGCCAGAATTGGCTGTGCAACAATGTCGTGCTCAGCCTGCGCAAGAAGGTCGGCTGCAACCCATTCTGGATTTGCCGATTTGTCTGCAATGATAAAAACTTCTGTCGGACCTGCAACCATGTCGATTCCGACTGTTCCGTAAACCAGTTTTTTTGCTTCTGCAACAAATTTGTTTCCTGGACCTACGATTACGTCTGTGCGAGGAATTGACTGTGTTCCAAAAGCAAGTGCTCCGATTGCCTGTGCTCCGCCGCAGGCGTAAGCCTTTGTAACGCCGCAAATATATGCCGCCGCCATAATATTTTCGTCAGCATAAGGTTTTCCGCCGACAAAAGGAGAGCCCGGAATTCCAGTTCCTGCTTTTTGCGCGGCTTCTCTGTCGTCAGGATGAACTCTTGGCGGTGTGCATAGAACAATTTCCTTTACGCCTGCCGCAACTGCCGGAGTGACTGTCATTACAACTGTGCTTACGAGCGGAAATCGTCCTGCCGGAACGTAAACACCTGCTTTTTCGACAGGAATATTTTTTTGGCCGGTAAAAAGGCCAGGTTCAAGTTCAACTTCAAAATTGTCAAAAGATTCGCGCTGTTTTTTTGCAAAGCGAAGCGCAAGGTCGTGGCTGTAGCAGAGCGATTTATAAAGTTCTGGATTCTCTTTTTGCATTTTTTGAGCGGCAGATTTTAATTCTGACTGAGGAATTTCGAGCGAAGAAGGCGCGCTTACGTCAAATTTTGTGCCGTATTCTAAAAGCGCTTTGTCGCCGTTTGTTTTTACGTTAAGAAGAATGTCTTTTACAATGTCGATTGAAGAGCCAAAGTCGCGTCCGTTAAAAAAATCGTCTTTTAAATCTTTATAGTTTATGATTTTAATCATCTGTATGCTCCAGAAACATTTTGCAATTTTAGAACAGTCTATTGAATTTTGCGCTTTGTTGCTAGAGAAAGAGTTTTTGGAAAAAATTCGCAGGGCGCGAGAAACGACTTTTATTAACAAAAAATCTTAGCCCCGGCTGGAATGGCGCGCAGCATCCGGCTTTTGCCGGATAAAACCATGCAAGACGGGCCGCGGCAGGTGTTTTGTGCTCCAAATTTTTATCTTATAGAAAAAAAACGCTTTTTGTGGTAGGCTGAACCCGAAAATTCTGTTTTTTTGAAGGTTTTTATGAAAATTTACAAACTAGGCGAAGAGGTTATCCGTCAAAAATGTGTTTCGGTTGAGCCGGCTGAAATTAACGATGAAATGCGCAGTTTTTTTAACGAAATGTTTGATACGATGGACGAGGCTCAGGGCGTTGGGCTGGCAGGTCCGCAAGTTGGCGTTTCTAAAAGATTTTTTGTAATCACTGTTGATGATGGTGTGCGCCGGGTTTTTATAAATCCGCAGATTGTTTATACTAGCAACGATCTGTGCGATTATGAGGAAGGCTGTCTTTCGCTTCCGGGTTTTGAAGAAAAAATTAGAAGACCTTCAAAAGTTACAGTTTCGGCCTTAAATGAATTCGGCAAGCCTTTTACTCTTGAGGCGGACGGTCTTTTGGCCCGCTGTATTCAGCACGAAAATGACCATTTGGACGGAATTGTTTATATTGACCGCGGCGATCCTGAGTTTGCCGCAAAAGTTACAGCTCAGATGAAAAAGCGGCTTGAACGCGCTCAGAAAAAAGAAGCGGAAAAAGCAAGAAAAGCGGCTTCGATCGCTGCAAAAATTGCCGCTAAACAGGCAGCAAAGGAAAGTAAAAAATAGTGAAGATTTTATATGCGGGCTCACCATTGGCGTCGGCCATGGTTTTAAGGAATTTAATTGAATTTTCTCGTTCTGATGAGGGCAAATGTCTTGGAGTCGAAATTGTTGGAGTTTTGACAAATGTTCCGTCGGCTCGCGGGCGTAAAAAAGATTTGATTCCTACAGAAGTTGCTGTTTGCGCAAGAGAAAATGACATTCCTGTTTTGGAATTTGAGCATCTTCTTGTAGAGGCTCGTGAATCGGTTTGCGCTTTAAAACCTGAACTTTTGGTAACTTTTGATTATGGCCGGATTTTTGGGCCAAAATTTCTTGAGCTTTTTGCCCTTGGCGGAATAAACTTGCATCCGTCAGCACTGCCAAAACACAGAGGCTGCACTCCTGTTCCTGCCGCAATTCTTGCCGGAGAAAAACAGCTTGGCGTTACTGTGCAGAAAATCGCGTTAAAAACTGACGAAGGCGACATTCTTGCTCAAAGCTTTGTGGATTTGGACGGAACAGAAACAACTTTGGGCTTGATGGACGGAGATGGAAAAAACAGCCCTGTTGTAGAAGCCGGGACTCAGCTTTTTATTCAGGTTTTAAAAAATTATGCAAACGGAAGATTTGACGGAAAAGCTCAGCAGGGCGAAAGCGACTATACTCCGTTTATAAAAAAAGAAGACGGACTTATTGACTGGAATAAAACGGCTGTGGAAATTGACCGACAGATTCGCGCCTTTACTCCCTGGCCGTTGTGTTTTACTGCTTGCCATGGCATAAAGCTTTCTATTTTGAAGGCGGAGCCAGGAAAACTGGATGCAAATTCTTTTGAAAATAGCGAAAAAATTCAAAATGTTCCGGGAACTGTCCTGCCTTACCGGAAAAATGTTGGAATCGAAATTGTCTGTGGTGGCGGAACTGTGCTTGCTGTTAAAGAACTTCAATGGCAGGGCAAAAAAAATATGGATTACAAAAGTTTTATGAACGGTGCGCGGGACTTTATAGGCTGCGTTCTTGATGATAAAATCAATTTCTAGGAAAATAAAAAATTAGGAAGATTTTATGAAAATCAAAGGATTTTTTTCTAAACTTTGGCAAAAAATTAAAAATTTCAATATTCAGAATTGCCGTGTAAGTTTTATAAAGGGAATGGAAAATTTGCAGGCAAACGGCAAGGCTCTTTTTGTTACTATAATTCTTGCAGTTATTGTAATGCTTTTGACTTGTCTTGCAGTTTTTTTTGCGACTGTAAAAGGTCCGGAAAAGGTTTTGGTTCCAGAAGTTGAAGGAAAGGAATTGGCTCAGGCTCTTTTGGAAATGCAGGTAAAGGAATTGTATCCGAAAATTCAGCTTCGTTATGACGAGCAGCCGTCTGGAACAATTATTTCTCAGTCGCCGTCTTCCGGAGCAATTGTAAAAGCTGGAACACGCGTAAATCTTACTGTCAGCCGCGGAGCAATCGTTTCGGAAGTTGGCAATTATATTGGTCAGAAATATGATAACTTAAAAATTGATTTGACAACGATGTTTACAGGTTCTTCCCGGCCGCTTATTTTGCTTGCAGAACCTGTTTACAAGGCTTCTCTCGAAGAAGCTGGCACAATTCTTGAACAGGAGCCGCCTGCCGGAACAAAAATTTCTAATCCTGTTACGGTTAATTTGATTGTCAGCCGCGGTCCAAGCTTTGACAACACTGCCGTTCCTAGACTTATCGGAAAATCTGTAAAAGAAATGCTCGCTCTCTTGCCAAATTTGCGCGTTGTTCTTGATTTTTCTGCTCACAAGGCTGCAAAAGACGAAAAAGAAAATTCAGTTGTGAGCCAGCAGAAATTTGACAGCCAATATATTGAAAATTACACAAGAATGTCTGTCGAAATGGCATTTCCGGTAAAACCAAAAGACGATTTGATTTATGGAATTTTTGAAACTGAGCTTGCTCAATTCCCTTATCCAGTAGCAATGACGGTTGAATGTATTGAAAGCAACGGTCAGCGCAGTCAGCTTGTGGCGCTAAACCATACAGGCGGACATTTCTCGGTTCCTTACGCAGTAACAGAAGGAAGCGAATTGATTTTGCGTGTTGCTGGAAAAGTTGCAAAACGCGTAACAATAAACGAATAGTTTTGAGTGGAGGAAAAAATGGCGAAATCTTTGGTTTGTCTGTGCGTAACAGGAAAAACTTTGGCGGAAGATGTTGCAATTGTTGAAAAATACAAAGAATTCATTGATATAGTTGAACTTCGTGTAGATTTTCTTGAAGAAGATGAACGTCTTAAAATCCGCGAATTTCCAGCAATGATAGATGTTCCTGCAATTCTTACAATTCGCCGCAAAATTGACGGTGGGCAGTACATCGAGGGCGAGTCGACACGCACCATGCTTTTTGCGCGCGGTCTTGCGTTTGCTCAGGAAGACCCGAAGAAAAATTTTGCCTATGTTGATTTTGAAGAAGATTTTCATATTCCAAGTTTGGAAGATGCGGCTCAGGCTTTTGGAACGAGAATTATCCGCTCTTACCACAATATGAGTTCTCCGATTAAAAATATTGTTGAAAAATTTGATGAACTTCGTCAGAATTCTTATGAAATTCCAAAAATTGCTTTTATGCCCCATCGTCTTTCTGACGTTACAAAAGTTTTTAGCGAAGCAGACAAATGGAAGAATACAGAGCAGATTGTATGCGCAATGGGACCTCTTGGGCTTCCGACAAGAATTCTTTCAGAACGATTGCATTCATATCTTACGTACACAAGTCCATCTGAACTTTTGGGCAATTTGCTTGAAATCGGACATACAGATCCAATCACCCTCGAAAAAACATATCATTTTCATTCGATTAATGAAAAGACAAAGATTTTTGGAATTACAGGCTATCCTCTAAAAATCACTTCCAGCCCGGAATTGCAAAATGGAATGTTTGAAAAGGCAAATTTAGATGCAGTTTTTATTCCATTCAAGTCGGAAACAATCGAAGACTCGCTGGATTTTGCAAAAACTCTTGATATTCAGGGATTTTCTGTAACAATTCCCCACAAAGAAACAGTTATTCCTTTAATAAAAAATATTGATGAAAAAGCAGAATCAATCGGCGCCTGCAATACAGTCGTCCGTTATGGTGATGATTGGAAAGGTTATAATACTGATGCGCTTGGTTTTGAAAAAGCGCTTTTGGAATTTACCGGTGCAAAAGATTTAAAAGGCAAAAAAGTTGCAATAATCGGTGCTGGCGGAGCAAGCAGGGCAATTGCTTATGTTGTCAAAGAACTTGGAGCAAAGGCATGTGTATTCAACCGCACTTTGGCAAAAGCCCGTTTAATTGCCGAAAAATACGGTTTTGACTATGCAACGCTCGGCCCGGAGAGCCTTGAAAAATTGAACAAATATTCTGACGTAATCGTTCAGACAACTTCAAAGGGCATGGGCAGCAACGATCCTTCAAACCCAGAAAACGACCCGATTTGGTTCTACGACTTTAACGGAGAAGAATATGTTTATGATGTAATCTATTCTCCAGAAGTAACTCCAATTATGGCTCGTGCAGATGCTTCAGGCTGTAAAGTTTGCAATGGCGCCGGAATGTTGCTTTATCAGGGAATTGCACAGTTTGAATTGTACAAACAGCTTGTATAAACAATACAGAACAGGCTTCACAAAAAATCGTGAAGCCTGTTTTTTGTCTATTTTAATAATTTATTCAGCCTTAAATCATTCTGCCGCCAGTTTTTATCTACCTTAACCTGCAAATCCAAGTCAATTTTGTAGTCAAAAATTTTGCGCAGCTGTTTAATTGATTCAATACGGATTGTTTTAATCATTTGAGCGCCTTTTCCGATTACAATGCCTTTTTGACTTTCTTTTTCAACGCATAAAAACGCACGGCACCACATTTTTGTCGGCGAACGCATTTCCATATCCGCAATCTGAACATAAACGCAATGCGGAATTTCCTGATCAAGACGGTTAATTGCCTGTTCACGGATAACTTCCGCAATTCTAAAGTCAACTTCCTGGTCAGTATAAAATTCTTCCGGATAAAGATGGGGCGCAACTGGTGCAAGTTCGTAAAGCGCACGCAAAACATCGTTGACTCCTTCATCGTTTTTTGCCGAAACATCGAAAATATTTTTTTCGGAAAGCTCAGGAAGCTGTTTTGACAGAAAAACTCTGGCAGCCGACGGATTTGATTTTTTTTCGTCAATCTTGTTTAAGGCGGCAACGGTCTTTTTTTCATGCCCTTTTAAAAGTTCTGTAATCAGTTTTTCTTCATCGCCGCAAGGACGCGTCGAATCCACGACATAAAGAATTGAATCCGCATTTGCAAGCTGGTCTGCAACAATATTGCGCATTTTAAGATTCATTTTTTTGTTTGATTCGTGGTAGCCCGGAGTGTCCACAAAAACCAGCTGACCGAGCGAAGTGTTTACAATTCCACGGATTGCGTTTCTAGTTGTCTGCGGAATCGAACTTACAATGCTTACCATTTCTCCTGAAGCCGTGTTTAAAAATGTCGATTTTCCGGCAGAAGGTCGCCCGATAATTGTAACAATGGCTGTTTTGTCTCCGACAGTGCTTTCTTTTTTTTCTGATTCTAGATTTATATTTTCCATTTTTCGAGTATAGCATTTTTTAAAAATTTTGTAAGTTTTTGCAGGACGCCATTTACGCTCTAACCGGTGTTCCAGCGTTCCGCTTTTCGCTTCATTGCAAAATACTGCGTATTTTGCAACGCTTCGCGCGCCTCCACCCCGGCGTAAGAAAAATTCAAAAAACAAAAATAAACAGTTTAATAAAACATTTATGAAAAATTATTGGTCTGCCTGTCTTTACTGTGTTAAAATATTCAATACTTATGGATCGGTTAAAAGTCCTGCCAGGCAACCCTTGGGATTTGGGAGCGGTTTATATTGGCAGCGGTGTAAATTTTTGTGTTTTCAGTCGTAATGCGACGGCTGTTTATTTGGAGCTTTTTAAAAAATCAGACGACAGTGCTCCTGCATGTACTATAAAATTAGAGCCTAAAATAAATCGTACTGGCGATTTGTGGCATGTCTTTATTGAAGGTTTAAAACCTGGAGCACTTTATCTTTTTAGAGTTGACGGCCCTTTTGAGCCAAAAAACGGGCACAGATTCAACAAAGATATTTTTCTTTATGACCCTCGCGCAAAAGCTCTGACAGACGGTTCGCTTTTTAAAAATTTAAATTCCCAAAAAGTCTGTCCTCTCGAAAAAATGCCAAAATGCGTAGTTGTAGACGAACTTTCTTATAATTGGGAAAATGACCAGCCTCTAAAAAAGCCTTTAAACGAAAGCATTATTTACGAAATGCATTTAAAAGGCTTTACGGCTTCTCCTTCTTCTGAAGTAAAATTTCCTGGAACTTATCGCGGGGCAATCGAGAAAATTCCTTATTTAAAAAAACTTGGAATTACCGCGGTTGAGCTTTTGCCTGTTCAGGAATTTGACGCATTTGAAAATATGAACACAAACCCAAAGACCGGCAAACGCCTTGTAAATTATTGGGGCTACAGTACGACGGCTTTTTTTGCGCCAAAAGCAGCATATTCTTCGGATAAAAGACCTGGAGCATGTGTTGCCGAATTTAAAGACATGGTAAAGGCTTTTCACAAAGCTGGAATTGAGGTTATTTTGGATATTGTATTCAACCATACTGCCGAAGGAAACGAGCACGGAATTACATTTGGTTTTAGAGGATTCGACAATTCAATTTATTATCAGCTTGTAAGCACAAATAAAGAATATTATGTAAATTTTTCTGGCTGCGGAAATGCCCTCAATTGCAATCATCCTGTCGTTCAAGAATATATAATCGGCTGTCTGCGCTATTGGGTTCGAGTAATGCACGTAGATGGCTTCCGTTTTGACCTTGCAAGCGTCCTTTCCCGTGACGAAAATGGTTTTTTGACCTTAGAAGCGCCTCTTACAAGACGAATAAGCGAAGACCCTATTTTGCGCGATGTAAAAATAATTGCAGAGCCTTGGGATTGTGGCGGCGCTTATCAGGTTGGTTCTTTTCCAGGCGGAAGATGGTGCGAATGGAATGATAAATTCCGCGACGGCATAAGGCGTTTTATCCGTGGAGACGAAAAACTTTCGACAGAAGCCGCGACGCGAATTTCCGGTTCGAGCGATTTATATTCTTCAAGCGGAAGAAAACCGTATCATTCTATAAATTACATTGCGAGCCACGACGGTTTTACAATGAACGACTTGGTTTCGTACAATTACCGTCACAACGAGCAGAACGGCGAAGAAAACCGCGACGGCACTGACAACAATTTAAGTTACAACAACGGTTTTGAAGGCCCGACGTTAAATCCAAAAATTGAAAAAAACAGAATTCGCCAGATAAAAAATTTTTTTGTTGCTTTGTTTTTGAGCCAGGGAACGCCAATGTTCGTTTGCGGAGATGAAGTTCAGCGTTCTCAAGGCGGAAACAACAATCCGTACTGTCAGGACAACGAAATCTCTTGGTTTGACTGGAACGACATAAAAAAGCACGGCGATTTGTTAAATTTTGTAAAGAAATTGATTGAATTGCGTCGTAATCACCGCGTGTTTATGCGGGTTGATTTTTTTAAAGGGCAAAAAACTGCAACACAGACAAGTCCTGCCGATATAAACTGGTTCAACATTGAAGGTTTTATGCCAGATTGGGCAAAACTAGACAGGTTTTTGGCGTTCAGGCTTGGAGGGGGAATTACAGAACTGGATTCTAAACCGGACAACGATTTTTATGTTGCTTTTAATACCGACATTCACGACGTCACTGTGACTGTGCCGCCGCCATCTGCCGGAAAAAAATGGTATAGGGTTCTTGATACTTCGATAGAAAATGAAGAATGTATTTTATCAGAAGGAAAAGAAGAACTTTTAAGAAATCAGGAAAAATATGTTATTTTGTCAGGTTCTGCCATTGTTTTAATCAGCAAATAGCAAAAAATCGTGATAAAATAATAATGCATGAATTTTTTGGCAAAAAGCGTGCATAAATTGTAGAAAAGTCGATCAAAACATAAATTTGATTTTACAAAAAAGGATGGAGAATAAAAAATGAAGTTTAATGCAGAAAAATTTCGCGAAAATCTTGCGGCTCGTTTGCGGCGTCAGTACGGAAAAGATATTTCTCAGGCAAATGAACATGATCTTTTTGATGCGGTGAGCGCTTCAGTTCAGGAATTGATTTTGCCTTCTTGGATGGCAACTCGCCGCGAATACGAAAAAAAACCGGTAAAGCAGCTTTATTATCTTTCGGCCGAATTTTTAATGGGCCGTGCCTTGAGCAACAATTTGATAAATCTTGGAATAAAAGACGAAGTTAAAAAAGTTCTCGACGAAATGAACATAAATTTTAACGTGATTGAAGATGAAGAGCCGGATGCTGGACTTGGAAACGGCGGACTTGGCCGTCTTGCCGCTTGTTTTTTGGATTCACTTGCAACTCTCGACTATCCTGGACACGGTTACGGAATTCGCTACGAATATGGAATGTTTGAACAGCACATCGAAAACGGCTATCAGGTTGAATATCCAGACAACTGGCTCAAACATCGCGATCCTTGGGAAGTAAAACGCTCGGATTTGGCGGTAACTGTAAAATTTGGCGGAGAAATCAAATACGGAAAAACTCCTGACGGACAGGACAGATTTTATCTGGAAAATGCCGAAGAAGTGATTGCGACTCCTTACGATATGCCGGTTGTCGGTTTTGACACAAACACTGTCAATACTTTGCGTCTGTGGCAGGCTTCGAGTCCAAACGGTTTTGATTTACAGCTCTTTAACGACATGCGTTACAACGAGGCTGTTTTTAAACAGAACGATGCAGAAAATATTACTCGTGTTCTCTATCCGAACGACAACGGTCCTCAAGGAAAAACCCTCCGCTTAAAGCAGCAGTATTTTTTCTGTTCAGCGTCGCTTCAGGATTTGGTTCATCACTTTGTTGCTGATTATGGAACGGATTTTGCAAAATTCCCGGAACTGCATGTGATTCAGCTGAATGACACTCATCCGGTTGTTGCAATTCCTGAGTTGATGCGCATTCTTATGGACGAATATTCGATGGGTTGGAATGAAGCATGGGACATCGTTACAAAAACTTTTGCCTATACAAACCATACGATTTTGGCAGAAGCGCTTGAAAAATGGGACATTTCAATTTTTCAGAGCCTTTTGCCACGAATTTATCAGATTATTGAAGAAATCAACCGCCGGTTTCTTATTGAACTGCACGCAAAATTTCCAGATGATTATCAAAAGCAGAACAGAATGTCGATTATTCATGATGGAAAAGTTTACATGGCTTGGCTTGCAATTCACGCAGGCTTTAGCGTAAACGGAGTTGCCGCGCTTCATACCGAACTTCTTAAAAATGTTGAATTAAAGGATTGGTACGGACTTTATCCTCAGAAATTTAACAACAAAACAAATGGAATTACTCAGCGACGCTGGCTATGCAATGCAAATCCTGAACTTGCAAAATTTATTACAGACAGAATTGGTCACGGTTGGGAAAAAAATCTTTCGAAACTCAAAGAACTTGAAAAATTTGCAGATGATGAAAAATCTCTTGATGAATTGATTTCAATTAAGCGTCATAACAAAGAAATCCTTGTTGATTATTTAAAGCATCATCAAAATGAATTTCTTGATCCAGATTCGATTTTTGATGTTCAGGTTAAGCGTCTGCACGAATATAAACGTCAGCTTTTGAATGTCCTTCATATTATGTATTTGTACAACAAAATTATCGAAGACCCGACATTCAATCCTCCAAACCGTACGTTTATTTTTGGAGCAAAGGCTGCTTCTGGCTATCGTCGTGCAAAGGCGATAATCAAATTGATTAACACAGTTGCAGAACGTGTAAACAACGATCGTCGTGTGGGTGGCAAACTTCGCGTTGTATTTGTTGAAAATTATCGTGTAAGTGTTGCAGAAAAGATTTTTCCGGCGGCAGATGTTTCTGAACAAATTTCAACGGCAGGAAAAGAAGCTTCTGGAACTTCTAATATGAAGTTTATGGTAAATGGCGCGCTTACGCTCGGAACTTTGGACGGCGCGAATATTGAAATTTTTGAAGAAGCAGGAAAAGAAAACGG
>NZ_DBJD01000040.1:0-2912 GCF_002297065.1 Treponema sp. UBA785
CTACCAACTGAGCTAAATGCCCATTTCGTCAAACGACTTTGTTAATATAACAAATCTAAAAAAAAAGTTCAATACCTTTTTTCTTAAAAAGTTAAAAAAATCAATTTATTTAGCCTTTTATCATTCTGTTCATTGTGTTTTTTATTTCTTCTCTAAACATTACTAGATCCATTATTTTTAAAGAAACAGTGGTATCAAGTTCTCTTCGGATTTTATTTTCTGAAATAAGAACTGTATCAAATGCGTAATTTACTTGATCATAGCCAGGACGTTTTACTTCAATTGAAAAATTAAATTTTTTAGTTTCGTCTGCTTTTTTTGCTTCGATTGCTTTTGGCCAAAAGCTATAAGAGCCTTTTGTGCTGCTGTATGTGTTCAGCGGATTTGCCCAGGTAATGTCCGCCATATCAACTTCTTTTCCGTCCATCTTGAGCGTTACGGTTGCATTTGCGAGCGGCTCAAAAGTGTTTCCTTCGAGAATTGAGCCCTGAATTATTGGAAAGTTAAAAACCGGTTTTTCGCAGGCTTCTACAATACATTCTGTTCTTGCGGAAGAGTGGAACGGTCTTTTTGTCGAGCTTATTATTCTGATTCCTTCGATTCCGATAGCGTCAATATCGGCTTTTATCTGGGCATCTTGCAGAACATCGCGCGCATGAATAACTCCGCGGCCGCTTACAACGTATCTTGGAGCGACACGGTTTAAAACATAGCTTATGGCATCAGCCCGGCAATTTTCGCAGTCGCAGGTAAGCCAGCAGGCGTTAACCTCTTTTATCTGATTGTAAAGTTTATTTATCCGGTGGCCTACAACTTCTTCCATTAGGTTATGAATATTCATCGCAAATTGCTCCGTTTTTAGTAAAAAAATATTTTCTGAATTATAAAACAAAAAAAGATTGAGTGCAAATTTTCTGGCAAAACCAATTTCCTGATAAAAGCGGATAAAGTTCAGCCTTTAATTTTATATTTTGTTATGATAAAATACGCTATCGATGCTAAAAAAGTTTATTTTTTATTTTGCTGTTTTCTGTCTCGTTCTTGTTTCCTGTAAAAACAGCGATTTTGGCGATACGGATCAGGATTCATCTTCGTTAAAGTCGGTTGCCGAAAAAAAAATCACCGGAACCGACTGGACTTTTGAGCTTGAAAAAGACAGGCTTTCTCAGGATATTTCCGTTGTAAACACTATAGAGAAAAAAATAAAACTTACTCCTCAGGTTTTCTTAAATTCGGCTTATTCAAAAAGTTTGGAGCCGGTTTTTCCTTATGTCGAAGATTTTGGCTCGCTAAACACTTCTAATTTTAATTCGGAAATCAAAAAAATGGCCGAGGAATTTGCCTCTTCGCTGTGCAAAAGCAAATTTGCTTCAAATCTTTTTGATCCGTCCGATATTTATGAGCTTGCGCTTTTTTCTATTGAATTAAAAAATCGCTGGGAAAAAACTTTTGATTTTCCTTATCCGGAAAATGATGAAAAAAAATCCGAAGAGCTTCAAAATCAAGAAAAAACTGGTGAAAATTCTTCTGACGCCGAAAAACAAACGGTTCAGGAAATTATTCTTTTTGATGAGTATATTCTAGGCGAGCCTTTTGAAATGAATTCTCTCTGCGAAGTTCCTGTCCGCTTTGTGCAAAAAAAAGGTTTTGCCGATGTAGCTCTTTATTTTTTCAAGAATCCTAATGGAAACTGGAAAATCAACCAGCTGCAGATTTTAAAAATGCAGAAAAAAATCAAAAAGAATGCAAGATAAAAACAGCCGAAAATGGCGTCTGGTTTTATCTTTAAAAGTTTGCGTTGCAAACTTTTTTAATCTTGACTTTTTATAGGAGAGTTAGGTGCAAAATCAGGAAGAAAAGAATCAACCAGGCGCACAAAAAAATTCTTCGCAGTTGACGGGAATTGAACGCCAGCTTGTCCTTCAGTATTTAATGGACGCAAATGTTCCTGTAACTTTGACAGAAGAAATTGAAATTGATCAGGAAAAAGCGGCTGAGAACGAAAAATCCGAAAACGGGTACAGAATACGAACTGTGGCTTCGGGCGTTTTTCCTGTTGCCCTTCCGGGAGAGCAGATAACAGTCCTTGATCAGGGAATAATTCTCTTAAAAAATCCGCCGGAAAGCGTGAAGGTTTTTGACGGAAAAAAAGTCCGGGTTCAATTTTATTTTAACAGGCTCGGACTCTATTTTATAACGACAGTCAAAGCCGTAAAATCCGGACTTGCGCTTGTAATTCCTTCTGTCATAAGCAAAATTCAGGAGAAAGAGGCAAAAAAAACTGAAAATTTTTCGGCGGTTTTGTGCTTCAATTCAAATTCCTCTTCAGAAAAAAACATTTCTTCGAGCGTAAATTGCGGTTTTTCGCCGGAATATCCGCTTTTTGTAAATCCAAAGTGGAGCGATGTTGAAGAGCCAAACCAGCAGGAAGCAAAAAAATACCTTGAAAAATTTGTCATGCTTTTGCGCTCTGACGGAAAATCCATCGGAAACGGACTTTTTTTGATTTCTGTCGTGCGTTTTCTTTCAGATAAGAATTTTAGCCAGAACCAGCCAATCGAAGGCCGGAAAAATCCCCCTCAGATAATTTACATAGACAGCGAAAGGCTTGTTCTTGCCGCCAAAAAAGAGAATATCATCGTAAATAAAGACGAAGAGTATTCTGTTGTCCTTGGCTTTCCGATTTCCAAGGGGCCGATAAAAGAGAGGACTGTCTACGCGGTTTTTACAGTTGAAAATATTTTTGAAGACGACTTGAACCAAAAATGCTGCGCCGTCTGCCGTTACAAAAATATAAAAGAAGAAGACGTCCGCTATCTGGAAGATAAAAAAAATTAAGTCGGAGCGAAAAAGGCGGAATCTACAGCAAGATGATTTCCACCCAGCTAAAGGCAAGCGGATGGAAGTATGAG
>NZ_DBJD01000040.1:3005-3279 GCF_002297065.1 Treponema sp. UBA785
GGGCTTGACCCGATAATCTCTATGCAGAGATTCCCGTGTCGGTGCACGGGAATGACAGCGGACGGACTGCAGAAATGACATAGGAGTGTAATGTGTTGTGTCATTATCGGGCATAGCCCCGGCAAGCGGATGGAAGTATGAGTAGGGGGGGGATTGCCCGGTCGCGCCTGGCAATGACAAAGTGCACTGTCATTATCGGGCTTGACCCGATAATACTTTTCTTAAACTTTTATTCCCGCATCAAGTGCGGGAATGACAATGAAAATAGTTCTAC
>NZ_DBJD01000027.1:0-11967 GCF_002297065.1 Treponema sp. UBA785
GGACTTCGCTAGTCGCTTCGTTCCGTCGCATGTAGCTTGTGATTTTGCAAAGGCAAAATCAATCGCAACTTATGGCGGATTGCGTTAATTTAACAATTTGATTTGCGGTGATTGAGTTCGTCGAAATCGCCTTAAATTCATAAAAAGTAAAAATTATGAAAAGCCGTTTTCTGTACATTGTATTTTCATTTCTCGCTTTGTTTTCTTCATATGCGGGAATAAGTACACAGAAAGCGGTTTTTTCTTCATCTGACGATGTAAAAATCATCGCTGTTCATTCTCCGTCGCAAGAATTCATTTCCGCGTCTGTAAATGAAGCGAAAATAATCGAGCGTACATTTTCACGCTCGCAAAAGAAAACTGAATCTTTCGGCGGTTTTTCAGGAAATCTTCTTTTTGAAGATTTAGGATTTTCTTCAGCTTTTCTTTCTTCTTCATCGAATATTTCTTTAAGCACTTTTCGGGTGCTTCTTCTTCCAAAATCAATTCAAAATATTATTTTCCTCCAGACTGTCGTCTAAATAAAACGTAAAAATCATAATTTTGACCTTATTTTAAATTTTTCTCAGAGGTTTTATATGACGGGTTTTATTATTGTGCTTGTTATTTTTGCAGTCATGACTGTTGGTTGCATTGTGTTTTTTAAGTAATTTTTTTTAGCCTGCAAAAAATCTTTATTTTGCAGTTTTGAATTTTTTAAATTTTTTTTTGATTTGGAGATTATTATGTTATTTGGAATTATATGCGCTGTTTTGATTTTAGTTTCTTCTGTTGTTTTTTCTCTTTTAGCCGTTTTGATTGATAATTTTGGCGACAGATGTATTGAAAAAATTGACGGAAAATTCTAATTCAAACTTGTGGTTTTATTCTTTATTTGATATATTGAATTAAATATCCGGTATTTTAGTTTTTAGACAAAGGGGTCTGTGTTTTATAAAAAAATGCAGGCCTTTTTTGTTTTTAAATTGAATTAGGCGGAAATTGATAGTATAATAGAAAGGTCTTTTTTTTGTGAGAGGTATTAAAATGAAAAAAAGTGTTCTTGTTGCATTAGCCGGCGTTTTGTCGGCTGCTCTTTTGGTTAGCTGTGGAGAAAAAACTCCTACTGTTAAAATTGGTGTTTTTGAACCTGCTTCTGGCGACAATGGTGCCGGTGGTAAACAGGAGACTCTTGGTATTCAGTATGCAAACAGCATTACTCCGACTGTAAATATTGGCGGAACAGAATACAAAGTTCAGCTTGAAATTGTTGATAATGAGTCTTCAAATGATAAGGCTGTTTCTGCCGCTTCAGAACTTATTTCTAAAGGTGTTTCTGTAGTTTTGGGTTCTTATGGTTCTGGAGTATCTATTGCAGCTTCTGATACTTTTGCTTCGGCTGGTGTTCCTGCAATTGGAGTAACTTGTACAAACCCTCAGGTTACTGCTGGAAATGACCATTATTTCCGTATCTGCTTTCTTGATCCGTTCCAGGGCTCAGTTCACGCTTATCTTGCAAAGTCTGTTTTTAATGCTAAAAAAGCCTATGCACTTGCAAAACTTGGCGATGACTATTCTGTAGGATTGTGCAATTACTTTATTGAGGCTGCAAAAAAACTCGGAATTGAAGTTGTTTATGAAACATTCCCTGACGGTACAAGCGACTTTGCGGCCTATGTTGCAAATGCAAAAAACTGCGGCGCAGATGTAATGTTTACTCCAACTTCTATTGAAGCTGCGGCTCTTATTATTGAACAGGCAAATACTCAGGGACTTTCAATTCCACTTCTTGCAAGCGATACTTGGGATTCTAACGTTATTTTGGCTTCTGCAAAAGGAACAAACATCGGTATTTATGTAACGACATTCTTTGTTGAAGGCTCTGATGATCCTCAGGTTGTTGATTTTGTAAACGGATTCCGCAACTACATCAACACAAATGCTACTGCAAAAACAAATAACGGCGGTGATGATGAAATTGCTGCTGTTTCTGCAATGGGATTTGACGCTTATTACACAGCTCTTGAAGCGATTAAGAATGCTGGTTCTATAAAACCTGACGCTGTAAAAGCTGCTTTGCCAAAAACTTCGTACAAGGGAGTTTCTGGAAGCATTGCTTTTGATGCAGCTGGAGACGCAGTACGCGATGTTGCCTATATTAAAAAGGTAAACACAAAGACTGGAAAATGGGATTTTGTTGCTCAGCAGAGCGTAAAATAATTTAATAAAACAAAAAACATCTGCAAGAGTTTGTCATAAACTGATAAAACTGCAGATGTTTTTTTATGATAAAATATTGGTATGGCTGAAAAGTATTTTTTTTGCAAGTTCAGTCTGGCTGAGGGATGGTAAGGGCGCGGAGCGTTCTAAAAAAATCAATTCGCATGCGGATTGACTTTTTTAGAATGAAACCCTGGACAGCCCGTTTTCTGTGCTTGCGCAGAAACAGCCCCAAAAAATTAAAAACAATGGAAGAATAAATGGATTTTTTACAGAGTAATTTGCCGTATCTTCTTGCAGGAGTTTCGACTGGCGGTCAATATGCGCTTATTGCCATTGGTTATACGATGGTTTATGGAATTTTGAGACTGATTAACTTTGCGCACGGAGATGTTTTTATGGCTGCCGGGCTTATAATGGTTTATAGTTATACAATTTTGCCTTTGTGGCTTGCTGTTGTTTTTACTGTCGTGCTTACTGTTTTGCTTGGATTTTCGGTTGAAAGAATTGCATACAAACCTTTGAGAAATGCGCCTCGTATGTCGATTATGATTTCGGCAATCGGAATGTCTTATCTTTTGCAGAATATTGCCCTTTATATTACTGGCGGTCTTTTAAAAAAATATCCTACTATTCCGTGGATTTCTGATTCTATTACAATTGCCGGCGCAATTACAAAGCGCGTTACGGTTATTACTCCATTTTTGACGATTTTTCTTGTTCTTGCCCTTGTACTTTTGATTAAAAAAACAAAAATTGGAATGGCGATGCGTGCTGTTTCGAGAGATTTTGAAACTGCCCAGCTTATGGGAATTAAAATAGATTCTGTCATAAGCACAACTTTTGTTATCGGTTCTTTTTTGGCAGCAGTCGGTTCAATCCTGTTTTTTTCTAATTATCCTGGAGTTACGCCTACTGTTGGCGGAATGCCTGGCTTAAAGGCATTTGTTGCGGCTGTTTTTGGAGGAATTGGTTCTGTTCCTGGAGCTGTAATTGGCGCTTTTATAATTGGTATTTGTGAAAATATTATAAAGGGAATCGGATGGACGACTTTTAGCGATGCTTTTACTTTTGTCCTTTTAATTATTGTTCTTATGTTTATGCCGACCGGTATTTTTGGCGAAAAGAAAACTGATAAAGTTTAGTGCGGGAATGAAAATGCAAAATAAATTGTTAAAATTAAATGATTTAAAAAATAAAAAGGACTTGATTGCCGGTTTTTGTCTGCTTGGCATTCTTTTTGTTGTGCTTGCTGTTCTTGAAGCTGTTTTGCCTCGAACTTCAATTTTATTTACTGTGCTTAAAAAAGGCGCAATTTATTCTCTTGTTGCCGTAAGCATGAATCTTCTTAATGGTTTTACAGGACTTTTTAGTCTTGGCCAGGCCGGATTTATGCTTCTTGGAGCGTATACTTATGGAATTTTTACGATTCCTGTTGCTGCAAGGGCTCAGGTTTATCAGTATTTTGACGGCGGTTTGATTCAGTTTACTTTGCCGGTTTTTGTTGCTTTGATTCTGGCTGGAATTGTTGCCGCTCTTTTCGCTTTTTTAATTGGGCTGCCTGTTCTTCACTTAAAATCCGACTATCTTGCTATTGCAACTCTTGGTTTTGCCGAAATCGTGAGGGCGCTTTTTCAATGGGACAAAATTGGCGCGGTTACGAACGGTTCTAACCTTTTGAGAAAATATCCGGTTTTTCAGAGCTGCATATTTTATTTTTTTGTTTCCGGGATTTGTATTGCGATCATAATGCTTTTAATCAATTCTACTTATGGGCGTGCTTTTAAGGCTGTCCGTGATGATGAAATTGCAGCCGAGGCGATGGGAATAAATCTTGCACAGACCAAACAGTTGAGTTTTGTGGTAAGTTCATTTTTTGCAGGAATTTCAGGCGCGCTATTGGCAATGTTTCAGACAACTATTCAGGCAAGTCAGTTTAAATCTGCTCTGACTTACGAAATTTTGCTGATTGTTGTTATCGGCGGAATGGGATCGATTACAGGAAGCTGTATTTCTTCATTTTTGTTTATTGCTTGCTCTGAATGGTGGCTTCGCTTTTTGGACAGAACGGTTACGATTGGTTCATTTACTGTTCCTCTTTTGAGGCCTGGATTTAGAAAAGTAGTATTCTCAATTGCGATTATGGCGATTGTTCTTTTTTATCAAAAAGGAATTATGGGCGAAAATGAATTTAGTATAAGCGGAATTATAAAATTTCTTAAAAATTTAAGATTTAAGCTTTTTAACAAAAAAATTAACAAGCAAAAAGAAACTGCGGAGGCGAAGTAATGGCTCAGAACGTTTTAAAGCTTGAAAACATTACGATGCAGTTTGGCGGTGTTGTTGCCGTAAAATCTCTCAGTCTTGAAGTAAATAAAGGCGAGATTGTCTCTTTGATAGGGCCGAATGGCGCCGGAAAAACAACAGCATTCAATGTTATTACGGGTGTTTATTCTCCTACAAACGGAGCGGTTTATTTTAACGAGAAAAAAATCGTGGAAAATCATCCGCGCGGAAAAATGAAAAAACTTTACGCAGGAAGCGAAAAAGGCCAGTATCTCGGTCATCTTGAACCGACTCCGGACAAAATTACAAAACTCGGAATTGCGCGTACTTTTCAGAACATTCGCCTTTGGAAAAGCCAGAGCGTTTTTAACAATGTCTTGATTGCAATGCATTTGCGCCGTACAAGCAATATTTTTACTGCGACTTTCCGTCTGAATTTAAAAGAAGAAAAAAAACAGAGGGCAGAAGTTGAGCGGCTTTTAAAAATTCTTGGTTTGTACGAAGTAAAAGACGAAATGTGTACATCTCTTCCTTACGGTTTACAGCGCCGTCTTGAAATTGCGCGCGCTCTTGCAACAGAACCTCAGCTGCTTTTGCTTGACGAGCCTGCCGCCGGAATGAATCCTCAGGAAACTGCCGAGCTTACAGAATTTATCCGCAGAATTCGCGATGAATTTAATCTGACTGTTTTTATGATTGAACATCATATGGATCTTGTAATGGATATTTCTGACAGAATCTATGTCTTGAATTTTGGAGCGCTGATTGCGAGCGGCATTCCTGAAGAAATTCAAAATAATACGGAAGTTATTAGCGCATATCTTGGAGAATCGGAGGACTCAAATGCTTAGTATAAAGAATTTACATGTTTCTTACGGCGGAATAAAAGCCCTCCGTGGTGTTGATATTCAGGTTCCTGACGGAAAAATCGTTACACTGATTGGAGCAAACGGTGCCGGAAAGTCAACTTTATTGCGTACAATCAGCGGACTTGTAAAGGCAGAAAGCGGTTCTATTGAATTTGGCGGAACTGAGCTTGCTGGAATGAAAATCGATAAAATCTGTTCGCAGGGAATTGCCCTTAGTCCAGAAGGAAGACATGTCTTTGCCGATTTGACCGTAAAGGAAAATTTAAGTATAGGTGCTTATTTACGAAAAGATAAAACTGAAATCGAAAAAGACCTGCAATGGGTTTATTCGCTTTTTCCGCGTCTAAAAGAAAGAAACTGGCAGTATGCAGGCACACTTTCTGGCGGAGAGCAGCAGATGCTTGCTGTTGGACGTGCTCTTATGAGCCGGCCTAAACTTTTGATGATGGATGAGCCTTCTTTAGGGCTGGCCCCTCTTATCGTTCAGCAAATTTTTGATATAATAAAAGAAATCAACAAGGCCGGAGTGACGATTCTTCTGATTGAGCAGAACGCGAATATGGCTCTAAAAATTGCAGACAAGGCTTATGTTCTTGAAACTGGTTCGATTGTTTTAGAGGGTAGCGGTGAAGAACTTTTGCAGAATGAATCTGTACGGGAGGCCTATCTCGGAAAAAAGAAATAAATGAAACTTTCAGATTTTGAACTTAATGCTTATTTAAAAAATTCTGCTGGAAATTCCGGCTCTGAAAAGTCTGTTGCGGATATGGTGCTTTCTGACCGCTTAAAAGACGAAAAAAAAATGGTAAAGCCTTTTAATCCAAAACGGATATATTCAAATCCGGTGGTTCAAAAATCTGAAGCCGACAAAGCCGGAAAAACTTTTTCCGGTGAAAATTTTTCAACGACTGGATTTCCAAAAAACTTTAACCCAGTTTCCGAAAAAAAATCATTTTCGGACTTTGCTTCGAAAAATGCTATTAAAAACGGCGGGCTTTTAAAAGTTCCTGTTCAGCGGCCTTCTCCAGACGGAAAAGACAACGTTTACAGGCGTGTTGCAAAGTTTTTAATGCTTATTGGAATTGATGAAGCTGCAAAAATTCTTCCGCACCTTTCGTCAGATCAAGTTGAAAAAATAATTCCTGAACTTGCGACAATTCGTTCAGTCGAAAAAGACGAAGCGGTTTCAATCCTAAAAGAATTTAAATCTTTGACGGAACGCGCCCGCGAAGACGGCGGAGTGAATGTTGCCAGAAATATTCTTGAAAAAGCCTTTGGCGCTAAAAAAGCGGGCGAAGTTTTAGAAAAAGCGGTTCCTTTTAAAAATGGAAAACCGTTCAATTATCTGAGCGAAGCGGACAGCGAAAAAATTTCCGCGCTTTTAAAAGACGAAAGCGCAAATGTTCGCGCTCTTGTCTGTTCTAACCTTCCGCCAAAAAAAGCCGCCCAGTTTATAAATTCGCTTCCCGAAAAAGAAAAAACGGAATTGATTTTACATCTGGCAAAACTCAAGAAAATGAATCCGGATATTGTTGCAAGAATTGACGAAGCAATGCTTAAAAAAATGAATTCGCTTGTAACAGAAAAATCTGATTCAATTGACGGAAAGAACGTGCTTGCCCAGATTTTAAAGCAGATGGACAGTGCAAACGAAGAAAAACTTCTTGATAAAATTTCTTCTTCAGATCCTCTCTTGAGCGAAGAATTGAGGGAAAGGCTTTTTACAATTGATGATATTGTTAATGCTGACGACAAATTTATTCAAAAAAAATTACAGCAGATGCAGGATGAAGAAATTGCATTTGTAATTCACTGCAAAAAAGACGATTTTAGAAATAAAATTTTATTCAACGTGTCAGAAAACCGTCGAAAAATGATTCTTGACGAAGAAGAAAGGCGAAGTCCAATGCGAAAAACCGATGTTGAAAAAGCGACTTCTTTGTTTTTTTCTTATATGAGACGCGCCTGGGAAGAAGGAAAATTGATTATAAAAGGAAGGGATGACGAAATTTATGTCTGATATAAAGATTTTTAAAAAGGGAAGTGAATATAACGGTTTTTGTATTTTAAATGTTTTTGAATTAAAAGACTATCATTCAACGGCAATATATTTGCGGCATAAAAAAACAGGGCTTGAGATTTTGCACCTTGTTAACGATGAAACCGAAAATCTTTTTTCTTTTACCTTTCGAACGCCAAATCCTGAGGGAAACGGCGCTGCACATATAATGGAACATTCCGTTTTGTGCGGTTCTGAGCGTTATCCTCTAAAAGATCCTTTTACACAGCTTTCAAATCAGAGCGTAAAAACTTATTTGAATGCCGCAACTTATGCAGATAAAACGGTTTATCCTGCGAGTTCGACTGTCGAAGCCGATTATTTTAATTTGATGAGCGTTTATGCCGACGCAGTTTTTTTTCCTAGGCTTTCGCCTGAAATCTTTGCGCAGGAAGCCCATCGCCTGGAAATTGACGGAGATGGAAATCCTTCTATTCAGGGAGTTGTTTACAACGAGATGAAAGGCGTTTATTCGTCTTTTGAATCGGTTGCAATGGACGTTCCTGTAAGAAATTTGTTGAAAAATTCAATTTATGAAGAAGATTCTGGTGGCGATCCTTTAAAAATTCCTTTTTTAACTTACGAAGAATACAAAAATTTTCATAAAAGATGGTATAGGCCAGAAAACTGTTTTGTTTTTTTGTACGGAAATATTCCGACAGAAAAGCAACTGGATTTTTTGCAAAAAAATTTTTTGACAAGGCTTGAAGAAAAAAATCCTGACTATGAATGGACAGATGAAGTAAGAAATTCAATTTTAAAAACGCATATTGAATATGTAACTCCAAAAAAAATTGAAAATGAGCTTTTTGTAAAGACAACCGGACCTTCTGGCGAAGAAAAAGAAAAGAAAAGCACTGTTTACGTTACCTGGGATTTGGGAGAATCAAAAAATGCCGAACAAAATATGGAAAAAATATTTTTGACAGGCGTTCTCTTAAACCATGACGGCTCTCCGCTCCAAAAGGCTCTTGTCGAAAGTGAGCTTGGCGAAGATACTGCTCCTGGAATGGGACTTGACGGACTTTTTCATACTCTTTTTACAGTCGGTTTGCGTGGTGTTAAGAAAAACAGCGCCGAAAAAGTAAAAGAACTCGTTTTTTCAACCTTGAATAAAATCGTAGAAAATGGAATTGATAAAGGCGATATTGATTCAACTTTGATGGGACTTGAAATTTCTCACCGGGAAATTGAACGTCAAAACGGACCTTTTGCTAAATCGCTGATGATGGCACCGATAAATGCCTGGCTTTACGGAAATAAAATCGAAGACAGTTTTCGCTTGAGAACTGTTCTTGAAAAAGTAAGGCAGAAAATTCAAAACAAAAAAGGCTATCTTGAAGAGCTGATAAAAAAATTCTTCTTAGAAAACAAAAGTTTTGCTGTTTGCGAAATCGTTCCTTCAAAAAAATATACGACAGAAAGAACAAAACAGGAAAATGCGCTTGTAAAAGAATTGGTTCAAAAAACTTCTTTGGAAGCCATTAAAAACGAAAATGCTGAACTTCATGCTTTTCAAAGCAAAAAAGACGATACTTCTTGCCTGCCACACCTTCGTCCCAGCGATTTTATTATTGAAGGAAAGAGAATTTCTGACAGTTATTCGCTTAAAATCAAAACTCTCGAAGGAAAAGACGGTTCTTCTGTAGATTATTTTGAAAGCAGAGAAAATACCAACGGCATTACTTATGTCGATATTGGTTTTCCGGCCGATGTTTTAACTTCTGACAAATACAAATATCTTTCTCTTTTTGCAGAAACAGTATGCGACTGTGGCTGGGGAAAACTTGACTGGAGCGAAGCTGCCGCCGAAACAGCCCTTTCTACAGGTGGAATTACCTGTTCTATTTTGACGAGCGAAACTCCGCTTACAAAAAACAATGCCGATTTTAGAAAAAGACACAATTTTACGGCACGCGATTGGGTTGTTTTTAAGCTTAAGGTAATTGATGAAAAATTAAAAGAAGGACTTGGGCTTTTTGCGGACAACATAAACAAAGTTGATTTTAGCGATTATAAACGCTTAAAAGATATTGCGGTTGAAACGAGAAATGATTTTGATTCAAGCGTTGTGCCTGCCGGTCATCAATATGCAATGCTCAGATGTTTGCGAAAAGCTTCTAAGGTTTCTGCGGTTGATGAAATTTTAAACGGTTTAACCCAGATTTTTTGCCTTCATGAATTTGCTGAGGCTGATCCGAAAAAAAATTCTGCCGTCTTTAATGAAATTTTACGGAAAATAAAATCTGGAGGCGGTTTTATTCACGTGACTTCCGAACCTGAGACCATTGAAAAAAATAAGGAACTTATCGCAGCTTTTGTAAAATCAATTGGACTGTGCGCCCTAAAATCTCCAGCAGAAAATAGCCTTGAAGATTTTGTAAAATTAACAGAATTAGACAGCAAAAAAAGTCTAAAAAATTCCAGAGATGAAGAAATTGTGATTCCAAGCCTTGTTGGTTTTGCAGGAGAGGCGTTCAAAACGATTGCTTACGGTCAAAAAGGAAATGCAATTCTTGAAATCTGCTGTCATTGGCTTTCTAATATTCTTCTTTGGGAAAAAGTCAGGACAATCGGCGGCGCATACGGCGCTTTTTGTGACATTGATTCAATTACTGGAAATCTTTTGTTTGCTTCTTATCGGGATCCGGCACCTCAAAAAACAGCTGATGTTTTTGAAAACTGTCTAAAAGAGGCGGCGCTTATTGATTTTAATCAGGACGAAACAGAAAAAGCCGTAATGGGAACTTATTCGCATTTTGTTGTGCCAAAAACACCTCGTGCACGCGGAAGCATTGAGCTTTTGCGGACTTTGTATGCAATTGACGATGTTGACCGGGAAAATAAAATTCTTGAACTTTTGCACTGCACTCCAGCAGAATTAAAAAAAGGTTTTAATGAACTTTTAGAGTTTTCAAAAAAAATAAAATATCGTGTTATAATCGGACCTGATAATGATGATTTAGGTGGCGAAAAGATATTTTTACCATTATAATAAGAACATACGGGAGATTTATTATGAATCATAAATATAAAACTTGTATAAAAATGTTAAGACAGCTCGTGTCAGATATTCAGGGAGCGCCGTATCCAAGTGAAAACTTTGAACCTGAATTATATAAAATTTGGTATGAACATGTTCAAAATGCTGCCGTAAATTGTTTTGAATATCTTGATGACAATTTTCCTCAGGAAAAGGAAGATTTTGATAAGACTTTAAATAAAATCTTTAAATAAAGCTAAATCAGAAATCCGTTTTTGCCGAAATTTTATTTATATAGAAGAATGAAAAAATTCTTGTTTGGCAAGGCGGGTGCAATGGCGGCATCAAAAAAATACAATCGTTTTGATAATTATTTACTAAAAGGAAAACTGCGCCGTAAAGGTTTTGAATGGTGGCGTTATGTTTTTACAGGAATCAACAGGGCAACAGGAGAACAAAAGGCCTTTTTTGTTGAATTGTATTATGTAAATCCGTTGATTTCGCCTAAAAAAGCGATAATAGCACAAAAATCCCAATTAAAAATTTCTGATTCTGATTTGCAGTACGCGCTTGCAGGAACTTTAGCCGCAAGCAAAGCGAATGAAGAAGAGGAGTTTATTCCAAGTTATGCTCTTTTAAAAGCTGGTTTTTATGGAGAAAACGGCAGGCAGTTCAACTGTTTTTATCCATCGGAAAAACTTAATTTCATAAAATCTGATCAGTCTTTTAAATTGGAAAATTGTATTTTTGGAAAAGACTTGATTTCCGGCAGTATAGAAGTTACAGAAGAAAATTTGTCCGAAAAACCGGAGCTTTTGTGTTCGGCTGGAACAATGAAATGGAATCTGCACTTTGAAAAGACTATTGAATCAGCTCCTTTGTATAAAAATAAAAACGATTTATGGATTCCACTTGGCGCAAAAACAGTCTTTGCAGGAGTTGTTGAATTAAACGGAACGGAATACACAGTTGTTCCTAGAAGTTCTGCCGGCTATATTTCTAAATCCTGGGGCGAAAAACTGATTGAAAATTATTTCCATCTTTCATCGACGAATTTTACGAGTTCAATTTCTGGAAAAAATTTGGGAAAATCCTGCTTTTGTATTGAAGGCGAATTTGAAAAAAAACTGAAGGCTTTTGTCGAGCTTGAAGGAAGAAAAATTTCTCTGAGTGGAAAAGGAATTTTTAATAAGTATTCTGAAATTCATTCTTGCTCTCAGATGCCAATAGATGCCGATGGCGAAAAACTTCACTGGAGTGTGAGTGTTCATTGGAAAAAATATGTAATCGATGTTGATGTTTATTGCAGGACTTCACAAATGCTCATAAAAAATTATGAACTTTTGGAAGGCGGAAGGGACTTAATCGAAATATGCAGTGGCGGAACAGGTTTTGGAGAAATAAAGATTTTTAAAAAAATCAGAAAAAATCTTGAGCTTTTGGAGCACGCAACTATATTTGATGTAATCTGCGATTTTGGGTCGGTTGACTCAGCGGAAGCCTAAGAGGAGCGCACGGCCGGGCTTGTAGCCCGGATACTTGCATGCTGTCGCATGCTGCGGCTTTTGCTT
>NZ_DBJD01000042.1:0-9784 GCF_002297065.1 Treponema sp. UBA785
GCTTCCAACGCGAAAAAATTTGCAGGCTCCGGAAAACGGCAGCTAGACTACTTCAAGAACAAGAAAATCTAGTTCTTATAAAAGTTTGTTATATCAACGCATACAGGGTTGATTCCATTCCTATGTGCGTTGTTTTTTTATGCCTTAACCACGATCATATTCTTTTTCCAACAATGCGCAAATATTGCCAAATTGCAATTTCTTAGACTTTCTTTATAATGTTCTAAAGTAGTTATAAAAATGAACAGGGCTGATCTTCACAATTCTATAATAAATAATTCTCAATTTTCATTTTCTCGTAGCGGTGGAAAAGGCGGGCAAAATGTTAATAAGGTGAATACTAAAGTTCATCTAGTTTTGCCATTGAAATTGCTCGAAGGAATAAACGAAAGCGAACAAAATCGCCTTAAAAGCAAACTCTCTTCCATAATCAATAAAGATTTTTGTCTTTTTCTAGATGTTGATGAAGAACGCTATCAGGAACGAAACCGGCAAATTGCACTGAGCCGAATAGAAAACCGGATAATTCAAGCTCTTGCAATTCAAAAGAAACGAATAAAAACTAAGCCTACAAAAGCCAGCAAAGAGCGCAAATTAAAGCTCAAAAAAATCCGTTCCGAAATCAAAAAAATCCGCGGCAAAATTTGGCAATAAAAATATTGCCCTATCTGTTCAAGCCGTTCAAATGCTTTCTTGAATATCTTATGCCAAGGGTTGTCTGCCATTGCCAGCTATAGTCGAAGGGCTGAATATCTTTGTTTGTGCCCAAATTTGCGTTATCCCAGCTGAATGTTCCGTCAAGCAAAAATGTCCAGCGCTCAAAAACTGGAAATTCTACTCCTGCGTTCAAGGCAATTCCTAAATAATTTAAGTGATATTCATCGCTCAACTGGTACATATAATGTAGTCCAGGCGCAAAATTGAATGTTAAATATTTAAACGGTCTCCATTCTTCATACGGTCCTAAAAAGAAATCAAATCCATACAAAATCGTCTGCTTGGCAAATTGCTTCATTCCATTAAACTGATGCAAAAACGGATAAAGCCCTTCCATTCTGAACTTTAAATTGCATAATGATAAATTTTTTGTTTTTGCCGTAAAATATAATCCTGCCAAGGAATCTTGCCAGACAAAATTGCCATTTTTGCTTTCTTTTTGAATTCTGTGTACGTTTAAAAGTGCAAATCCATTGTCAAACGAAAAATAAAATTCTTCATCTAAAAGAGTTTTTTCAACTTTTTCTTTTTTGCTTTCTTCGGCTAAAGAATTTTCATTCGTTTCGCTTTCAGTTATTTCGTTTTCCGCACTTGTTTGAGAAAATAAACTGCACGCACTAAAAATCAATATAAAGGCAAACGCGAATTTTTTCATTTTGTCCGCCTTATTTTGATATATGGTAAAGTGTCATTACGTTTGTAACTCCGCCTTTTGTCCAAGTTATGTACAGCATTGAACCGCGAATATCCCATTCTGTATTTATCGAAACTCCGTCTGTCGTCGAAAAGCAAATTACGTTGTCAACTACCGTATAATCGCCCTGAGTTACAGTTTTTTCTTCTGTATTTGAATCAATTATCGTAGCAACAAAGGTTCCGTCAGAAACAAAAGAAATTTTGTTTCCGTTGTTGTCCGCCCAGGTTCCGTATAACGGAGATGGCACATAACAACTTGCAAAAAGAAAAACCAATTCTGCAAAAATAAGACATTCAAGTGTTTTTTTTATATTTTTCATTCCTGTGTTTAGCATATTAACATTCACCGTAAAAAAAATATCTGTTCTCAAAGTTTTATCTTCCTTCTTCGCCTACCAGCCAGTCGACTGTTCCCGATGGAAGAATTTCGTTTCCTTCCAAATCAAAGGTTTTAACTCCGTAAGTTCCGCCGCCAGCAGCACCGCTCTTAATTTCCAAATTTCCGTAATAAGCTTCGCCAGGATACATTCCGCTGCATTTTACTGTTCCGGACATTTTTCCGTTTCCGCTCATATTCGAAGTTGTATCCGTACTTCCGCTTTCAAAACAGAAATAAACTCCAAGCTGTTCATTGTCGTTTATCCAGAAATCTGCGTAATTTGTGTAAGGCATTTTTATTTCCGCGCCAAGCCCCGCAATTTTTGCTGTATATTTGAGAGTTCCAGAAATTGTTCCTTCTACGCTTTCGCTTCCGAGTTTGTCCGTATCGTTTGGTTTGTGCATTAAAGTAAGTTTTTTCTGGCTGCTCATACAGGTTTTGTTGTATTCTCTAAACCATTGATCGCGCGTCAATGCTCCATAACCAAGGCATTTTATATTTTTGAATGCGTCCCCTCCCGCTAAAACCGCATCGTCGTATTCAGTCTGTGGATTATTGCCCTTTTTTCCCTGTCCAAGCGAATTTATCGAAACAACCTTATAAAAATACGGAACTCCAACCTTTGTAAGACTTTCGCTGCTGTCGTCAATAAATTCTGTCTCTGTTACGGGATTTTCATTCAACTTTCTAAAACCGCTGCCAGTTTTTGCCGAACGATAAACGTAATAACCGGCAGGCTCGTCTTGAGACGGTTTTTCCCAAGTTATTTTTACAGGATAAATATTGTTTGAATTTGGAACTAAGTCCGAATTCATAAAACTTGTCTTTGAAGCCGTTACATTTTGAGGCGCAGCCGGCATTGGAGAGGCGGCAAAACTCTGCAAACTTTCAAGCCTTTCGGAATTTTCGGTCGAAATTTTAAAATACGGATATTTGTCAATTTCGTACTCAAGATAACCATTTTTGTTTTCAATTCCTTCTATTCCGCTCATAAGTTCAGAATACAAATCTTCCTGACTGCTGCTCACATAAATTTTGTAAGTAAAATTTTTGTACTGAGAGCCAATTGCCTTTGACCAAACGAGAATAACTTTTTCAGAACTAGAGCCGTCATCAACTTCAACTTCTGCAGGAGCACTGAGCAAAAATCCAAAATTTTCATTTGAATTTTCTGTAAAGGCGCTTTTTATTTCCAGCCCTTCGTCAAGACAAACTGTCTGCACAAAATAATAATAAACCAAACCTGAAGAAACGCTTTTGTCTGTATAAGAAGTCGCCGTCAAATTTGAACCGATTTTTTTATAAACCGAATCTTTTGAACTTGTTCTGTACAAATTGTATCTTATAACCGCAGTTTCCGAAGTTTTTTCAACTTCTTTCCATTTTATTTTCAATTCTGAAAGGCTTGTTCCAAAACCGTCGGAAACTTCAACTTTTTCGCTAACAGCCGGAGCACCTTCTACCAAAGAATATCCCATGTTCGATTTACTAAAAGAGGATTCAATTCCCAAAGAATTTACCGCTGTAACTTTGTAATAAAATTCAGTTCCCTGGTCTTTTGAAGAAATTGAATCATCAAACGATGTTAAATTTCCATAGACGGTTTTTATAAAACTGACGTTGTTTTCGTTTTCGCCACGGTAAATTTTGTATCTTGAAGCGCCGCTTACCGAATCCCAGCTCAATTTGATTTTTGAGGTTGATTTTCCTTTTGAAGCATTCAGATTTAATGGAGGAGCAAAAAGCCAGCCTTCTGCGCGGGTCTGCGATAAAACGTTGTCTGTGCCTTCGCTTATAAGACCTTTTTCCTTATTTTCTGCATAAATTTTATAAAAATAGTGATAAAAATATTCCTCTTCTTCAATCTGCTCTTTTAAAATCACATCAGTATAAGAATTATTTACACTGTAAATTTCAAGAGAATTGAATTCGGATTCGTCAGGAATATTCCACTTTCCGCTCGGATCGGCAGTTTTTACAACCGCGCGCTCAATTCTGTAACTCGTAGCGTTTTCGACTTCTGTCCAGGAAAGTTTAATTGAATCCGAATACAATCCTTGACTTGCAAAAACCTGCGCAGGAGAATCAAGGCTTTCGATTTTTGTTTCGGTTTTAAAAAGTTCGCCAAGATTGACAAAATTTCCGTCCGTCTGCATAGAAACCTTGTCCTGAAACCATGCCGAACACGAAAAAAAACAAAAAACAGTTAAAATACCAAAAACCAGCGAGACTTTTTTTAGAATAAAGAATTTTTCTCTCATTTGCTCTCCCACCACGGACTTTGATAAATCGGAATTGCGCTGTTGAATGTCTTTTCTTCTGAGCCGTGGCTTGTTCCAATATCGTAAGGGAACCATTCAAGAAATTTTTCTTTATTTTCTTCGGCAATGCTTTTTACGACTTTGCCATCTTTTTTGATTGTTAAAATCCATGAAGTTTTTACTCCGTCACTTACTGGTGTCCAACCTTTATAACCTGCATCTCCGACAGAAATAGAAAATTTGCCAGAATAAGAATCTGGGTATGTCTTGTCGCCGTCAAATTTTTCCGTTGTTACAGTAATTTCCGTTTCCGGAAGATGATAAAGTGTTTTTCCGTCAACTGCTGACCTTTGTTCAACTTCCTTAAAATTCAATATAAAACAGCTTGCAAATGGATTTGCAGAAGAAGGGCTTCCGCCTTGAAAAACGTGCTGATAATCTGCTCCGTCTGTTCCCCAATATACAGTTTTAGTTGCACTGGTATGACCGATTGTAAATTTTCCAAGATTTCCAGAAATAGAATTTTCTCCACCAGAGCTAATTCCACACTGAAATATTGCATCCGCAAGAACAAGGGAAACGCTCTTTGCAAATTCTTCGTCCGTAATATTTCTGTATCCATAAACTGAAAAATCGCTTCCGACAGCTGCAGTTACGGTCTTTTCTTCGCTAATTTTTCTATATGCGACAAGCCGGTAATAATGCTTAAAATTTCGCAAAACTTTTAACATTCCAGAAGTATTAGTTCCGCCAGAGCCAACATTTTGTCCGTCTTGCAGGTCAAAAACCGGTTCAATTTCGACTAAAGCCGTTCCTGAGTTAACACGTTTGACTTTAGCAGAATCTTCGTATGCGGAAATATCAATTTTGTTTCCAAAATCTTTGTTGGCTACATCAACATCAATTTTTCCGATTGTAGTCCAGCCGCAGGCTTTGTCCGAATTAAAAATTTGAAGCTCGTAATAATCAGGCCCAAGTTTTCGCTTGTCAAAATCGTAAGTCTTCCATTTAATTTGTTCGGCATAGCCCGAATCCGAAATATACGCATAAATTTTATCTAACGAAAGAGTATATCCTTTATTCTGCTGCTCCAAAGGACTTTCTTCCGCCATTGTTTCTTTTAGCTTTTTTTCAAAAGAAACTGGGATTGCCGAAATTTCTGAATTTGCGCTTTCGTAAACAACAAGAAAATCGTATGCTTCTAAAGAATTTTCCGGAACAATCTGAGTTTGATAAAGGTCTTTGTCAGATCTTTCAAGGTTTTCTTTATCATAGTATTTCCAGGAACCGTCAGAATTTTTGCTTTCGCGAATATAAAGCGATGGCGTTTTTGACTTGCAGCCAAAAGGCTGTTTCCATGTAACTTCGATTTTTTCGCTGTCTGTGGCCTTGTCAGCTTTTAAATCAAGTCCATAACCAGTTGTTCCGTTGCTTACAAAATCAAGATTTTCGTATAAAACTTTTGACTGTTTTGTAAGCCTAATTTTTGAATTTTCAGCCTCAAAAACAAAATCATCTTCCGCCAAAACAGGAATTACCGAATATTTGTATTCCAATCCCCAGACAATTTCTGACTGATTTTTTTTGTAGGCAATCTGATTAGTTTCGTTTTCGGCCGTATCAACGTATTTGTCCGTCAAAGTAAAAATTCCGTTTTCAAAAGTTACTTCAACACGCTCTTTTTCAACCAAAGAACCTTCAATGTTTACAGTTGTTCCGTCGGCACTTACAAAGTACGAATCCGCAGCTTCCACAAGTCCGCTCAAGCCGTCTGAACATTTTCCTCGTCCTACGACATAACCTTTAGCACCGTCAATTTTTTTCCAGCTTACGCTCATTGAATCTCTGTCCGCTTTTCCGGCATTCAATTTAACAAGAGCAGGTCCCATCGTCGAAGTTTCAATCGTGCTTTCAGTTGAATTTCCTGTTCCAGTGTTTTTTGAAATGACTTTTACGGTGACAGATTGTCCAGAAATTTCCGCATCATTCCAGCCAGAAGGTTCGTTTATCGTACAAATAAAAGTTTTTCCGTCTTCGCTCAAAATTGAATCTTCCATGACAGAAATTTTATTCTCCGGATTTTCGGTAAAAAACGCTTCTACAAAATATTCATCGGCCTTTTGAACTTTTTGCCATTCTACCTGAATTTTTTCATAGAATTTTTCTTTATTAGAAAGTTTTGCTTTACCGAGAGTCTCAGAAACATTTTGACAGACTCTGTTCGCAGTTATTTTGTTATTTTCTACTTCGAGAATATAGGTTCTTTTTTCGCCGGCAGGCGCTTCGTGAGTAAATTTTGCAATTTTTTCGCCATTTTCTGCATCGCTTATGCTAAGGCCGTCTTTTTGAAGCAAAAGATACTGCTGTTCCTGCTCAACTCCATCCACAACAGGAATCCAGCAAAGATAATATTCATATTCTTCTATATAATTGAACTGAATTTCAAATCTGTCAGAAAAACCGTCCGCCACTTCAAAAGTTGTAATTTTTGGAACCAGCATTGAATCATCTGTCACAACAAATTTTCCTGGAACATTCGCCCAGGTATATGCGCTTTCCGGATTTTTATTTTTTGTTGGAGCAATAAAAATTTTGTAGCTGTAATATCCGCTTTGCTCCTTCGGATTTTCGAAACTACGCTCAATTTTAAGAAAATCTTCAAAATTTTCAAATTCAAACTGCGTTTCTACAGAATTTTCGCCCGAAAAGTCAGTTTTTGTTTCTACCAAAATATACGAATAGTCTTTTCCGAAAGTTTCAAATTCGCCGTTAAAGCCAAAAACTATTTTTGAGTATTTTGAGCCGGAATCGTCAATTTCGTAGCTGTCCTTTACGCTCAGCACCGGAACCGAAATAAGCCAGCCATTTTCTTCTGCTGCACATTTGTCAGAACTAATTGATTTTTTTACATCGTCAACAAAAGCCTGAACTTTATATGAATATTGAACTCCGCGCTCAAGTTCAGTCTTGTCTGTCCAAAAAATTTTAGATTTGCCGACATATTTGTAATCTCCATAAGCAACAGCTCCTTCTTCGGTTGATTTTTCAACTCTAAGCCTTTCGTCGCTGCAAGTTTGTGTAAGACAGTTAAAATTAAAGATATTTTTTGAACTGTCTCCTTGCAAAACAGAGCCAATATAATGAACAATTTCGACATAATCCTCAGTTGAATCTGTCTTTTTTCTGTAAATTTTAAAATAAACCGGTTTTTGTTCAAAAATTCCGTTTCCTGCACTAACATCAACATATTGAGGACAATTCCAGCTAAGGCAAATTTTTTCAGCAGAAACTCCCTGCCCGATTTCGAGATTAGCAGGCGCTTCGGGAATCAGTTTTCTTGCAGTTTCTGAATCAACCATGCCGCTGGATTCAACATTTGTCTGCGCAGAAATGATATAGGCTTCTACCGAAAAAAAATATTTTGTCTTTGGCTCTAAACCTTCTATTGTTACCTGAGTTTCGTTTCCAGCCACAGAAACTTCCTTTAAGACAGTTGAGCCGTCAGCTGAATAAACTTTTACCGTATAGCGAATCAAATTTGCGTAAGTTGAATCATTGCAATTTTCCATCCACCAGTTTACAGTCGCAGAATTTCCTTCATCATTCTGTTCAATCGCGGTTATAACAGGGCTTGCCAAACTTGAACCAGAAACCACATTGCTAAAAGAAGAAAGAACATTTCTATAATTTTTAGCTTTAACTTTATAGAATTGAGATTTTCCCGCTGGAACAGAAACCGAATAAGAAGTTTCTCTAGTTTCCCAAATCTGCCCATATTCATCAAAAGGCGAATCCGAAGCAAAAATCAGATAACTTTTAGCGCCCCTTACAGCCTTCCATCCTAAATCAATAGCCTTAAAACCGCCGTTCGTGGCCGTCAAATTAGCTGGCGAATCGATAGAATCCGCAACATTTGCCGAATCGTTACCTCCCCCCTCGCTTTTAGGAGAATCCAATAAACTATCGCTGCAAGAAAACAAAAACAAAGAAAACACAACTAAAAAAAAATTGTTAAAAGAATTTCCTTTATTCATTGTCAAATTATATAAAATTACACGAAAAAATTCACGTAAGACAAAAAGCACATGCCTGCAAAAAAAAGTAGCTATAACCCTTAATTTTTAAGAGGTTGACAAAACAAGATACAAGAACAACATTATTTTTATCTATCTATTTGCTTTCATATAACTCTATTTTAAAAACAAAAAACCACTCATTTCTGAGTGGTCTGTTATAGCGGGGGCAGGACTCGAACCTGCGGCCTCCGGGTTATGAGCCCGACGAGCTGCCAACTGCTCTACCCCGCGTCGTGTTCAGATAGTTTATATTCAATGGTGTTTTATGTCAACCCCTGTATCGCTTAAATTGTTGTATTTGTACCAAATTCTACATTCTAATATTGCAAAAAGAATTGCTATGACGGCAAACCAATAAAAATTGTTTGAAAAACCAGCAAAAAAATTGTAAACACCGTGCAAAAGTACGGCCCAAACAAAAGGCAGTACATGTGTCTGTTTTTTCTTGAACATCCACAGATAAAGCCCGCTCAATCCTGCGCAAAATGTATGAATTAGCACGCTTGTAAAAGCCCTTGCAATTAACAAATTCAGCACAGTCTGAGTTCCAAGAGGCTCGGCGGCACCGCTGATTTTTTTTATAACGTAAATTATGGATTCAAAGCTGCCCAAAGCCATTCCTGCAAGAAGAGCACAGCAAAAATAAAATGAAAGATTCAGTTTTTTAAAAGGCAAAAACGACAAAAAAAACATTTTTACAGACTCTTCTATAAGGCCATTAAAAACTATCGCCGTAACAAGAAGGTTTACAACTGTGCTCGCTGTAAAAATCGGCAAATTCAAAATAAAATGCTGAACAAATGATGTCGGAACAATAGCAAGAAGCCCAAGAATACAGGCTAAAATTTCAAACCGAACTTTTTTTTGCCCCGGAACTAAAATCACAAACAGAAAAAAGACCGCAACCAAGGGGAGAAAACTCAAGGCAAAAAGTGCAAAAATGTTCATATAAGCAGAATAATATTTTTATTCCGATATTTCAACGTAAAAACTAAATTTTCAAAACGCTGAAACAAAGGGTTTGAACCTGTTTTTTATACAGATTTTAATGCTTCCGAAATATCCGCAATCAAATCGTCTGCATTTTCAAGACCGACAGAAAGCCTTACCAAATCAGATGGAACTCCGGCAGCGTTCAATTCTTCTTCGCTCATCTGTCTGTGAGTTGAACTTGCAGGATGCAAACAACAAGTTCTTGCGTCGGCAACATGGGTTGCAATCATTCCGAGTTTTAATCCTGCCATAAATTTTTCTGCATTTTTACGGCCGCCTTTTACTCCAAAGCTGATTACTCCGCAAGTTCCTTTTGGCATATATTTTTTTGCGCGCTCATAATATTTATTTCCTGGAAGCCCTGGGTAATTTACCCATGCAATTTTTTCATTCTTTTCCAAGAATTCGGCAACTTTTTGGGCATTTGAGCAGTGCCTCTCGATTCGAACTGGCAACGACTCAAGTCCAAGATTAAGCATATAAGCATTTACCGGCGCCTGAACCATTCCAAAATCGCGCATCAACTGGGCTGTTGCCTTTGTAATAAAAGCTCCGGCGTTTCCAAATCTTTCAGCATAAGTAATTCCATGATAGCTTTCATCTGGAGTGCACAATCCTGGGAATTTATCTGCATGCGCCATCCAGTCAAATTGGCCGTGATC
>NZ_DBJD01000014.1:0-9588 GCF_002297065.1 Treponema sp. UBA785
TGATTTTTCTTTTCAAAGAACCTATTAAGTCGCTATCTCGCAACGAAAAATATATTAACATACAGATAAAAATTCGTCAATATCGGACTTTTTATTTTTTCAAAATTTATCATAAAGATTTTGTTATATTTTATCTTTTTTTTCCTTATTTTTTTCAAGTCAGTTGCCGCCGGCTGAAAAACTAAATCATAGCCTTGATTGAAACCCCGAAGTTGAATCTGCGGTAAAACAGAGTGAAACCGCAGATTCAATGAGCGTTAGCGAAGGGTGGAAAGCAAGTTAAAAATAAAAACTTTCCTTAGTACGAGAAAATTGTATCTTTTCAAAAAAATGCGCTCCAAAAGCTTCAAAAATAAAGAAAAACCATTTAAAACGAAAAAAGCACCTGCAAAAAAACAGGTGCTCAAAATTCAAAAAAAATTACATATCCTTAAAAACCGAACCAAATTTTTTTAAGTAATCAACAAACGAAGTGTAACTCAAAACAAGGCAAACAACATAAAAAGCCTGGATTGCAATTTTTGCACAAGGATAAAAGGCCGTAAAATCAATGCCAAATTTTGCATCGCAAAATTCAACCAGCCCAAAACGAATAAAACTCTCGGCCGCAAGCATAAAAAATCCAGAAATTATATAAAAAACGGTCTTAACCTTTCCGCCTTTTCGGGCAGCGATTGCAACGCCCTGACGAATCGCAAGCATTCTCAAAAAATTCTGGCAGAACTCGCGGTACATAATAAGAACAAAAATTACAACCGGCATATAAGAGCCCATTTTTGGGTCAAACGAATTAAGTGCCGAAATAAAAACCGTCAAATTGAGCATCACATCGGCAAACGGATCAAAAAGTTTTCCTAAATCACTTACCTCGTTGTGTTTTCGCGCATAATGTCCGTCCCAATAATCCGTCAGTTCCATAACAATAAGAGAAGGAATCATGACACAGGCAGAAATAAACGCAAGATTTTTATTGCCAGTCCAAATCGGAATATTATAAATCAGGAAAAAAATCGGTGCAAAAATCAACCGGGCAACAGTAAATTTATTAGAAACTTTCATATTTCTAAGTATTCTGACAAGACGTTAAAAAGTCAAGTAATAAAAAAAGCTGTAAAAATACAGGCGTATCGGCAACAAGCTGCCGCCGGCTGTTCCACCCCTCGCTGTCCGCTCGTCCGCCTTTGGCGGATTGCCTTGCAAGGGTTCCATAGCCTTACGCAAAAATTTAACTTTAAAGCAAAAATTCCGCTACAGATTTTTTTCAAGCCTGCACGAAAGGATTTCTGTTTTTCTCTTAAACTTAAGCGTATAAACAGAAGGCAAAAGCTCATTCTGCGGAAGCGGAACAAGCAGGTTTTTGCGAGTTTTTAAAACCCATCCCATGTAATTTCTTAAGTGCCTTGCAAAAAAAGAATTTTTCTGGCTATTTTTTGAATTTTCGTCTAACAAAACATCGCCAGAAAACTCAGATGAAAGCCGGATATTTTTTCCATCATCAATATAAGAAAAATCAACAGTCCCGATTACGCGATACCAAACCCGTGGCAGAGGAAGCAAAAGTTTTTTTGGCAAAACATAAACTTCAACCGCAAGACTTTTATTTTCCGGAGAATCTACAAAAAAAGTCGATTTCCCAGCTTCAATAAAAGTTTTATTCAAAGTAACGCTCATGTTGTCCGGCAAAATTCCAAATTCAGAATAAAGGGCAATTCCTGTAAAAGCCGAAAGCGCAATATAAAATGCAATCAAAACAGGAAAAACAGTTTTCCAAAAAACAGCTCCCAAAAAGCCGGCGGCAAAAAGAGCGAAAAAGAAAAGTTTTTCCGTCAAAAATGCTGAAAGCTCAAAAGATGGGTTTTTAATAAATACAAAGCCGCCGGCTCCAAACGCAACAACAACGCTTAAAAGCAAAAAAACTACGGAAATTCTCGCTTTTAAAAACTTTTTATGAAAAATTTTGGCAAAAGCTACGCAAAAAAGGCAGCCAGCAACTCCGCCAAGACATAAACTTACTATTGCAAATGAAAGACAGGCGTAAAAACTCATTGTGGATAAGCCTTAAAATCCTGAACAACGTTTATCGCAGATTCAACCTTGTATTCCGGAAGTTCAGCCTGAGTAATTGTAAGAGCGCGCTCAACAATCGCTGTAGAATCTGCAACTCCATGCAATATTACTTTTCCGTCGCGTGCAGTTGCATGCAAGAAGTTTATATTCAGGCAATATTCAAGAATCAGCATATTTACAATTCGCTGACAAACAAGCATTTCGTCAAGACGCAAACGTCCAAGTTCTTCTTTTTTCTGGGTAATTGAAGTTTTGACAAGGGCAACAATCATTTCTGCGGCAGCATCCAAGTCCACTGCCGAAGTGTTAATCACTGCATGATAAAGTGTCGGGTCGTCAACCTGACAATTAAAAAAGCTTTTATAAAAACCAGACTTCTGTTTATCTGCTACCGCAAGTTTTTTTTCTGCCCGCTTTTCGTCAAGTTGCAGAAGTTCGTTCAAACGCTGGATGCGGTCGTTTTTTGAAGCCAAAACTCTAAAACAAAAATGGTTTTGAACAGAATTAAGAATTACAGAAGAACCACGGCCAACAATTACACAGTTGTTTTCATCAGCAACTTCCAAAACAGCCGTCTGCAAATAATCAAGATATTCATCGCGGTCTTTTGCAAGAGAAGCAAAAAATCCTGGCGTCTTTTCATCGTATTTATGAAGTTTTTCCTTTGGAAATCCAAGCGCAACTATTTTCTTTTCCAAATCTTCACGACCAACAAATGTGTAATTCATTTTTTTAGCAACAAGTTGACTAAGTTCATCTCCAAGTGCTGCCGCCTGTCTAGAAAAAGTAATTATTGCCATAAATCCTCCATTGGAAAACTGCAAGGGCTAAAAATTCAACAATTTTAAATGCTGTAAAATTTAATTTTGAACGATTTTTTTCCCTTTAAACTTTTATCACTTTAAATATAATAAAATAAACTCGGTTTTAAGTCAAAACTTTAAAAAATTGCAAAAAAATTACAAATTTTATCAAAACAAGGAAAAAAAACTATGGCAAATTCTTTCAGCGACTCACAGCTCGTATGGACAGAAGGCGAAAAAGAAATCCTTTTAAAAACTCCGATAGCAACCGTCTGCCAGACACCGGCAACTGCAAGCGACGGTCAGAAACACAGCTACATTTCGATTGACTCAAGAGATTGGGTTGCAGTAATTCCTGTCAAAAACGAAAATTTTATAATGGTCAAGCAGTGGCGGCACGGAGAAAAAGCGCTTAGCATTGAATTTCCGGGCGGCGTAGTTGACGACGGAGAATCTCCGCTTCAAGGAGCAATCCGCGAATTAAAAGAAGAAACCGGCTGTGCTGCAGAAAAAATGCTCTATCTTGGAAAAATAAATCCAAACCCGGCTTTTATGACAAACCACTTTCACGTGTTTGCGGCCTTTGACTTAAAAGAAACCGGCTCTCAAAATTTAGATTCTGACGAATATTTAAATTACCTTGAAATGCCAAAAAGCGAAGTTTACGAAAAAATGGGAACTCCGCAAATGCCTCACGCTCTTATGTGCAGCGCGCTAATGCTTTTCCGGCAGGCGGAAGATTCTGGAAGTTTTTAGATTTAAAACAAAAAAGGCAGAAAATAAAAAATTTTCTGCCTTTTTACGCATTTTTTATTTTTCAGCATTTACGGCAGAATAGCCGTCGTACTTTTTTGAAGGAGAATAAACACCTTCTCGATATTCGCCTGTCAAACTAGGAATTTCCATTTTCATTCCAGGCATAATCAAGTTTGGATCGCTTGGTTTTGGCATATTAGATTTGTTTGCCTGATACAGATTTTCCCAAAGCAAAGGATTGTTATAAACATAAGACCGGCCAGAAATATTCCAGTAACAGTCTTTTGTTTCTTCCCACGGACGAACAATATAATACTGCGGAAGCGGTGTAATCTCTTTTATATCGGCAAGAGTTTCTAACACTTGTTTTGCATAGGCTGCAGCTGTCGTGTAATCTTCTGTTTTGTAAGCATCATCTGCACTTGCATAAGATTTTTGAGCGGCTGTATATGCCATTGAGAAATTTTTATCTGCATTGATTGATTTTGCATAATCAAGACGTTTTGACGCGTTTTTCATTACAGAATCAGCTTCCGATTTTGCAAGCATTTTCTGAATATATGCTTGAGAAAGAGCGGCATTTTCTTCTGCTTTTTTCGCATACTCTTCAGCAAGAACATAATCTCCTGCATCCAAAGCATTCTGGGCCTTTTTTGTATATTCGTTTGCAAGCTTTTGGTAAGTGTTATTTTTATAACTTACGGCAAAAAGCACAGAGGCCGAAATTACCGCCAATAAAACTGTAATACTTTTTTTCATTATTTAGCCTCCGATGTATTCTGTGAATTTTGGATTACTGATTCAACAGCATTTGAGGCTACATTTTCTACCGCAATTGCAGTTTCCGCAACTTTTTCTGCCGTTTTTGCAGTTGTACCATCTTCAACATTGATTACCGCATCTTCTGGATTAGCAAAATTATCTTCTTCAAGAAGAACTGCATCTTCTGCTTCAATTCCCGCAACTACGCCTTCGAGAGGAGCAATTGAATCTGCTTCTTTCGCATAATTTTCAGAATCAGCAACCTTCTGTTTTGCTGCATCGATTAAAGCCTGCGCAGCAGCACGTTTTTCTTTAATTTCTTCGTACAAAGCAGAATATGTCTCTTTAGCAGTTTTATATCCGTTAAATGCGCCTTCGATATTCGCTGTCACATAAGAAGAATCTGCTTTCTTAAAAATTTCAGAAGCTTTTTTGTATTCTTCTTTTTTTGCAACACCGGCTCTTACTTTGTCAGCATTTCTTTTTGCTTCGAGCGCAGACTGTCTTTCGCGGGCCGCATTTGCCTTAAGCCCTTTATTTACAACATCGTTGTAAGCGGCAAGCGCTTCATTTGCCTTTGCAAGAAGAGTTGCTCCGTCTTTGTCTGCTCCAAACGCAGAATATTCTTCAAGAGCCTTTTTTCCATCGTCGTAGGCTTTTTGATTTTCGTTTGCTAGAGAAAGCGCGTCTGCCTTTTCTTTTAAGGCAGCAGCCTGACTTGCAGAAGCAAGAGAATTATAACGAGCAGTAAGGTCTTTTATTTCCGCAGAATAATCTTTTGAAGAATCTGTTTCGACATTGTTTTTTATAGAAGTATATTTTGTTTCTGCAACAGAAAATCCATCAGGAAAATACTTTTCTGATCCAAATTCGATTGAGCTCTGTCGTGCAGCTTCCGTCAAGGCAAGAAGAGATTTGTTTGCTGCTGAGAAGTCAACAGTTTCCTCTACATCCTTTTTAATTTCCTCTGCCGCATCTTTTACAGTCGGCTCCGGCTCAGCTTCTGGAGTTGAACCGCAGGAAATTACAAAAAGAACAGTCAGAATACATGCAAGCGCTGAAATTAACTTTTTCAATTTTTCCTCCAAATAAAAATTAAAAAAAACAAATGAATTTCATCATCTTTCTGTTTTTTTAATTTTTTTTCATAGTAAAAAATTATAATCCAAAATCCACAATAATTATAATTAAGTTATCGGCATAGAGCAACATTCATTTACTCGTATTCAGAACAATAAGCGCCGTTTTTTATTACAATTTCGTAAATCATTAGAGATAGTAGAGTATCTTGAAAAGCTGTTCCAGATGAACGAATATCAATATCTGTTTTTGAAAGCAGAGCAACAATCGCGGCAACCTGCCCGCCAGTCCAAATTCTGCCTGCCGAAGAATATTGAGACCGTGCAGTTTTTGAAGCAAAGCCATTTTTCTTTAACTCAGCTTCATTTGGAGAACCTGCCGCATGCAACGACTGCCAAAGCGCAAGTTTTCTAAAGCAATATAAAAGCCCCGCAATTATTACAACGGCATCGCTGTCTTTTTTTGACAGCCTAATTTTCTGAAGAATTTCCAGGCAGTTTTCAAACCTTTTTTGAGGCAAATCCTGCTCAACCATTGCCCCAAAAAGTGTAAAAGCCGATTCTTCACGATTATGCGCCAAAATCTGTTCAACATCGGCGGCTGTAACAAAATGCCCCTGTTCAAAACACATAAAAAAGCGGCTGCATTCGTTTCTGAGGGCCTCAGTATTATTTTCTACCATTTCCAAAATAGAAGCCGCAGCGTCTGGCTCAAGGACATAACCGTTTTTCTTAAAAAAAGAATACAGCCATTGCTCCTTGCGATTTTCAAACATCTCCCAAAAAATTTTTTTATTTGCAGCAGGAACAAGTTTTTCAAGCTTAGAATCTACTTTTAGTTCGTCAGACACAAGAACCAGCACTGTCGTTTCTTTTTTTGTTTTTTCGACAGTCTGAACCCACTGTGCCAGCATATCAATGTCTTTTTTGTCTTTTACAAGTTCGGCATTGCGGATTGTAATAAATGTCGCAGGAATAAAAAGGGATTCTGTCATCAACTGCGCAACAACATCACTCATATTTAAATCCGTTCCGTAATAAACAAAATCGTCACTGCTGCCTATTTTTTTGCGCAGTTCTTCCTTTAATGCGAGAATCTGATCATTTTTTTCACCGGCTTCAGGTCCGGTATAAAGATAAATCGGTGCCGACATTGCAGAATTTATTCAGTTTTAGTATGTACGAACAATATTCGAGAGAATTCCAACAACGCGCAGATCTTTTGCATAAATCGGCTTAAAATCAGGGTTTTCTGGCTGAAGCTTTATCCTGTCTGACTCGCGATAATAGCGTTTTAAGGTGATTGCATCATCAATTACGGCAACAACAATCTGTCCGTCAACAGCAGTTTCGCACTGTTCAATAATTGCAAGATCTCCTTCGAGAATTCCGGCATTTATCATACTTGTACCACGAACGCGAAGCGCAAAATAGCTTTTTCCAGGACGAATAAAAGGCTCTGTCAGGTTTATATAACCGTCCAAATTTTCTTCACTCAAAAGAGGTTTTCCTGCGGCAACAGTACCGAGCAAAGGAACTTTCCCAATATAAGCAGGATGTGGAATACTTTCATCGCTGCTGTCATTACGGATAACGCGGATAGATCTGGAACTTTTCGGTTTAATCGAAATACAATTCTTTTTTTGCAAAGCAGCAATATGATCCTGCACTGCCCGAATTGAAATTTCAAAATGCTCGCTTATTTCACGAACAGTCGGCGGATAAGAATTTTCCTTTGAAAAAACCGAAATAAAATTCAAAACTTCACGCTGGCGCTCTGTAAGTTCTTTCATTTTTCCTCCCATAAAAAGCCAATAAAAAATATAATTTTCGATTTCGACCTTTTTTCTGCTTTTCAACAAACAAAAAACTAATAAAAGATAAAAACAGCCAGGATTTAGGCATTTTTTACCTTGCATCTCCTCCTTGATTCGCTAAAAAAGCAGAAATTTTTCGAAAAACTCGAAAATCTCTTTATTCTTCTTCAAATTTTTTATCAAAAAGCTGAGCAATAGCATCGGCACATTGAACTTCGTCAGCACCGTCCGTTCTGAGAGTAATATTCGTGTTATAGGCCGCAGCCATTGTAATCACACCCATTATTGATTTTGCGTTTACTTCAGCATCATCTTTAATCATTGTAACTTCGCAGGCAAATTTGTTTGCTGTCTGCGCAATCAAGGCAGCAGGACGAGCGTGAATTCCAGCACGGTTGCGTACTGTCAAAATTTTTTCTGTCATAAAAGACCTCTTTGAAGAAGCTGTCAAATAAGTAAAATTTGCAATAATTGAGTTATTGAAAAAAACTTACACCTTATAATATAAGCAGCATGGCTATTTCAACAGCTTAACAATCGCTAATAAAAACTATTCAGGCAACTTCTCTTTATAAATTTTAGTAAGAGTCGTCAGAACCATAATAAGCGGTCTGTGCCTCTCCGGATTCAATCCATTTTAGAATATTCTGATTAAAATCCCTTGCAGAATTATAACCCATCGCTTTTAAGCGTTCATTCATCGCAGCAGCTTCAATAATAATTGGAAGGTTTCTTCCAGGGCGAACAGGAATTTCGATTGTAGGAACTTTTACTCCGAGCAAATCAGTGCTCGTCTGATCAGTACCAATTCTGTCATAAATTTTATTTTGATCCCATTCTTCCAGTTTGATGATAAGCTGAACTTCTTTTTGCTCGCGGATTGAACCAACTCCATAGAGCTGGCTTACGTTTATAATTCCTAAACCGCGAATTTCCATATGGTGGCTTATAAAAGTATTTGCGCCCTGCCCCAAAACAGAGTTTCCGTTCACACAACGAATTTGAACAATATCATCCGCAACAAGCCTATGCCCGCGCTCAACAAGCTCAAGCGCACATTCAGATTTTCCAACGCCGGAATGTCCCATGAGAAGGATTCCGATACCGTAAACTTCTACAAGAACTCCATGCAATGTCTTTTTTGGAGCAAAAACATTTGAAAAAACGCGCAAAAGCCGCATCGAAAATTCAGAAGATTCAAGACTCGTCTGCAAAACTGCGCAGCCATTTTTTTCTGCAATTTCCAGAAAAACTTCATCTGGCTCAAGGCTATGCGTAAAAACAACGCAAGGAATGTTATAAGAAAATAATTTTTCTATTGAAGAAGATTTTTTTTCTTTTTTGAGTTTTAAAAGATATGCCGTTTCTCCATGCCCAAAAAGCTGAACCCGATCACAGTCAAAAGAATCATAAAAACCAGAAAGCTCAAGCCCAGGACGGTTTATGTCAGGCACCGAAATTGTACGGTTAAGCCCCTTTCGACCAGCAAGACACCGCAAATCAAGGGCATTGTGACCTTTTAAATCCATATCAAGCAAATCGAGAACTGTAAACGGTTTATCCATATTCATTACTATACAAACAATAAGGATAGTATTCAAGACAAAAAAATCTTTTTTGCAAATATTTTTTTTGAATATAAAAAAATTTTAAGACTAAAACTAACGAAAAAAAGACAAAAAAACACCGTCCAAAAGTTTTATCAACCGTCAGACGGCGTTTGAAATTTTACAAAATTTTCAATATTCAACTTAAACACACATCTTTTGTGCGTAAACTGAATTAAACATTATTTTTCCTGAATTTTATCTTTTTCCTTTTTGATTTTTGTATCAAGCACGTCCATCATTTTGTTGAGCGCAGCACCAAAATCAAAATCCTTAGCACTGACATGAGCCTGACTTCCCCAACGGAAATTGGCAGTTGCATCGAAAGAATATTCCTTTTCGTGCTTTACGCGGACCGTCAAATCAATTATAAGGTCATCCGCATATTTAATTCTTTCAAGTTTTTTGTCAATCATTTCCGTCTGTTTCTGTTCCAGGTCAAATGAAGCTGATACATTTTTAGTCATAGTAGTTTCCTCCAGATGTAAAATCAGCGGATTTATTTTTCTAAATCTGCCCTCTAGAAATAAGTATAATATGGCTTTTTAAATAAGACAAATTTAATTTTAAGGATTTTTTTGGAGCGCAATTTTCTCAAAAGAAAAGTTTTTCGGCTAAACCGTCCAGTTGCCGCAAAAACCGGCTTTCCACCCTTCGCTAGCCGCTCATTGCCGTTCCGGCAACTCCGGGGTTCCAA
>NZ_DBJD01000036.1:0-9757 GCF_002297065.1 Treponema sp. UBA785
TCTCCGCCGTGGAGAACGCGGTGTCCTACAGCTCCGATAACGCTCATGTCGGAGATTACGCCGTGGTCTTTGTCTGTGATTGCGTCAAGAATCAGCTCGATTGCTTCTTTGTGTGTCGGACAAGGGCTTTCCTTTACAAACTTGTCTTTTCCCTTCGGCTTATGTGTGATAACAGAGCCAGGAGCAGTAACGCGCTCAACAACGCCCGTAGCCAAAACATCTTTGTTGTCCCAGTCATAAACCTGATACTTGGCTGAAGACGAACCGCAGTTCAATGTAAGAATAACCATTGTTTTTCCTCTTAAAAATGAATTAAAAAAATCTAATGCAATTATAAACTTGTAAAAAACTTTGTTCAATTAAAAATGCTATTATTAGTTGTTTTAACGCTTTGCGCCATTTATGTCTGCTCTTATTTTATTTTGCAATTGCGACGTTGTCCGGCACGGTATAAACAGTTTCTTTAAAATAAATGTTTTTTAACGGATGAATATCGAGAGCATTTGTATACCATCCGCCGATTTCGTTTAGATTTATTGCATGAAGGCTGATTGAGTGGCTAATCGGCATAATCAGTCCGTCGTCAAGCAAGATCTGCTCTGCCTGTCCTAAAATTTTGTAGCGCATTGATTCGTCAGTTTCTTCATCTGCAAGCTTTAGTTTTTCGGTAAATTTTTCATTTGTCCATTTTGTGTGGTTCAGAGTTGAACCTTCGCGGAAAAGTTCCAAAAAAGCCAGCGGATCGGCAAAATCTCCAATCCACGAATAGCTGAAAATATCGTAGTTTAAATACGGAATACTGGAAAGATATTGTTCGTCTGAAATTTTAAATGTTACAAGTTCAACTCCGAGCGGAGCCCATGCTTCTTTTAAAATTGCAGCAAGACCTTTCATGTATTCGTTGTCTGCAATTCCAAAAGTAATCTGAAGTTTTTCGTCCTGCGCAATTCCTGAATTTTTACGGGCTTCTTCCATCAATTCTAGTGCTTCGTCTTCATTGTAATCGACTAAGCCTTCAACTTCCGGGTAGCCAGAAAGCGGATAAACCAAAGTTGATGCTTGAATTAAATTATCGCTTCGCAGTTTGTCCCATGGAACAGCCGTTAAAAGCGCATTTCTAAATTCGGCCTTGTTCCAAACTGGATTTTTGCAGGTAAAAAACAGATATGTTGTTCCAAAAACTGCGCTGAGCTTTACTGCATTTTTGTTTATAAGAGAATTTGCGTCGAATGAAGTCGTTATCCAATCCGTGCGTCCTGTGTTAAAAAGCCAGGAATTTTCTTTTTTGTCATCGGAAATTTTAATTATAACTTGTTCAATCGCGACATTTGGCTCGTCCCAGTAATTTTTGTTTTTTTCGAGAACAAGTTGATTTTTATCCTGTTCTTTGAGAACGTATGCGCCCGAAAAAACTTCCAGATTTCCGGTAAAAACAGAAAATGCGTGGTGGCAGAGAATCCGTGGCAGGTGGGCGGTTGGTGAATTTAAAATTACCGTCAATTTTTGACCGTTTGCCTTTAAACCAATTTCTTCCTCAGAAATTTTATTTTCGCGGTAATCTTTAATTCCTTTTATGCAGTCCAAAAGCGAAGAATAAGGAGCGTCTGGCGTTTTTTGAAGGTGAAGCCAGCTATCAATAACGGTTTGTGCTGTTATTTTTGAGCCGTCGCTTGTTTTTGCGTTGTCCCTGACCGTAAAAGTCCAGCGTTTTTTGTCGCGGGAAATCCTGTATTCGGAAGCAATCGCAGGAATTGGATCCAGAGTTTTTGGGTCGTAGCAAAAAAGACTTTCCTGCAGGGCATTTATAATCTGCGCTTCGTTGGAATAGCTTGAAGTGTGCGGATTTAAATCCAGATGATGAGCTGGAGAAGAAAATATAAAAGTCCGCTGGATTTCAGGATTGAATTTTTTGAGAGCTTTTTCTTCGTTTTCGGAATTTGGCTCAAATTCATTCATAAAATTTTCTATGTCTTCATCTTCGTTTTCTTGATTTTGTGGATTCTGCGGAAAATTTTGTGCAAAATTGAACGAAAACAAGCCGACTGTAAGTAAAACTGCGGCTGAACTTTTTTTAAGCATTTGTAATTCCTAATTTTCTTAATTGAGCTTCTTCTTCGATGTATGCCGTGTATTCAGAGCGGCGCTGGTTTGCCTTTACGATTGAATTTTTTAAGGCCGTAATTTCCATTTTTAAACCTTTGATTTTTGAACGGTTTTGTGGAAGAGGTGCGCTTTTGAAAAATTCGTCGAGCCCGTTTAAAATTTTGAGCATTTTATTACATTCAAGAATCTGCTGGTTTACATATTCAAGAATTTTTTCTTCGCTTTGCTGGGCAATTTTTTCGTAAAGGGGCGCTTTTCTTATTCCTGCCGAAGCGTATCTTCTTGAGCGCAATTCCAGGTCGCGTACGAGCTGCTGATAGTCGATTTTTTCGTGGCGAACTGTGTCTGTTGTCTGATCGGTAATCGAAATCTGATAAAAAACAGGTTTTTCTTCTATATTGAATGCTTTTCGGATCGCTTTTTTGAGTTTTTCAAAAAATGAGTTGTGCTCGCTTTCCAAAACTTCATGGTTTTCTATAATTTTTTCTTTTACCTGAGAGATCTGGCCCGGCATTGCGCCAAAGACTCTGAGCGCAACCAAAAGAATTGATTTTGTATCGACTTTTTCTTCTGAGTCTTGTGCGCTGGAATTTTCAACTTCGAGCTTTTTTAAAAGTGCTTTTTGAAGATTTTCTTTGTCGGGAGAATGATCTTCGGCAATAATTTCTTCAATCAGTTCGTTGTAATATGGAGTTTTTCCCATCGTTGCTTGAAAAAGTTTTTTTATTTGAACTTTTTCATCGTCAGGACTCGACGCGGCTTTTTCCATATCGAAATAAGGATGAGCCATTATGTTTTTGCGGATATTTCCTTTATAAAATTCCCTCTGAAATTCCGTAAGCGCCTTTAAACTTTTGTTGATTGCAAGAACTGCTTTGCCTGCTTTTGAAATGCTGTCGTTTATCATGTTTACGGTTAAAGCGTCTGCTCCCTGCTTTGCGTTAAAAAGCATAGTTGCAATTGTTCTTGTGTTTATGTTTGTTGAATTTACGGAGAATGAGTTCCATTGGATTGCATTGTTTAAATCAATCAATTTTTTAATATTAGAAATCTGCAAATTTGAAACTGAAAACTTGTAATAGTTGCAGAGAAAGTCCAAAGTGCTGTCATAATCGGAAAGCCTCATTCCTATAATCATTGAGCGTTCGTTGTCTGTAAAAGGCGAATTTTCCGGCGGAACAATGTCCGAAATTTTCTTGTCGTTTTTGTAAGGATCGGGCGTGATTAGGGATTTTTTTAAAAGAAACTCATAGAGCGTTTTTTCGCAAGTGTGCATGAGGCGATACTGTTCAAGCACATTTTGCAATTCCCGTGAGTTGAACCAATCCGTTTTTTTATCAATTGCGGCAATTAACTGTTCTGAAAATTTTTTCTCTGACATACTTATATTATCGGCTTTTTTTGGAAAATCTACAATCTTTCTATAATTGTATAATGCAAACAAATCAAAAACCTGTATAAGTTGAAACAAAGTCCGCAAAGCGATATTCTATGAAGAAAAGATAAAAAAATTGGTCTTTATACAAAGAGGTATTTTTATGGCAGAAAATGAAAAGTTACAGATTATTCGCCATTCGTGTGCGCATGTAATGGCAGAAGCAGTTAAACATATTTTTCCTGGAACAAAAATCGCAATTGGTCCTGCAATCGACAACGGATTTTATTACGATTTTGATTTTCCGACAGACCATAAAATAACCGAAGATGATTTTGCTGCTGTTGAAAAAGAAATGAGAAAAATCATTTCTTCTGGAGCAAAATTTGTTCGCAAGGAAATTTCAAAAGACGAGGCTTTGAAAATTTTTGCTGATGAACCTTACAAAGTTGAAATTATCAATGATTTGCCGCAAGATGCAACAATTTCCACTTATGAGCAGGACGGCTATATTGATCTTTGCCGTGGCCCTCATGTTGCCACGACAAAAGAAATCAATGCTCAGGCTTTTAAACTTCATAAAATTGCAGGGGCTTACTGGCGTGGAAATTCTGATCGTCCTATGCTTACTCGTGTTTACGCGCTTTGTTTTGAAAAACCGAATGATTTAAAAGAATATCTTGAAATGCTTGCAGAGGCAGAAAAGCGCGACCACCGCAAACTCGGCGTAGAAATGGATTTATTCCATCTTGAGCCGGAAGATCCTGGCCAGATTTTCTGGCATCCAAACGGCTGGACAATTTACACAGTTATTCAGGATTATATGCGCAAAATGGTAAGACGCGATGGCTATCAGGAAGTAAATACTCCTGCGATAATGCCGCGTACTCTTTGGGAACGTTCTGGACACTGGGGACACTACCAGCGCAATATGTTTATTACTGAGTCGGAAAAAAGACTTTTTGCAATCAAGCCAATGAACTGTCCTGGCGCCCTCGAAATTTTTAAGAGCCGTCTCCGCACTTACAAAGACTTGCCTATGCGCCTTGCAGAATTTGGCCATGATGTGCGCAACGAGCCTTCTGGAACCTTGCATGGAATTATGCGTGTGCGTGGTTTTGTTCAGGATGATGCCCATATTATTTGTACGGAAGAGCAGGTTGCGGCAGAAGTTGCAAAATTCTGTAAACTTCTAAAAAGAGTTTATCACGACTTTGGTTTTGACGATTTAGTTGTAAAATTTTCAACAATGCCGGAAGACCACGTTGGCGACCTTGCAACTTGGCAGCGTGCAGAAAAAGCGTTGTCCGATGCCTGCCACGAAGCCGGACTTAATTACGAAATTCAGCCGGGAGAAGGCGCATTCTACGGTCCAAAACTTGAATTTAAGCTTTACGACTGTCTTGGACGCGAATGGCAGTGCGGTACGATACAGGCGGATTTCCAGTTGCCGTCAGCAGAACGCCTTGATGCGACATACATTGGCTCTGACAACCAGAAACATCATCCGGTAATGCTTCACAGAGCGATTTTGGGTTCAATTGAACGTTTCCTTGGGATTTTGATTGAAAACTTTGCCGGAAATTTCCCGACATGGCTTGCATTTGAACAGGCAGCGGTTGTTCCAGTAAAAAATGAATTTGACGATTATGCAAAAGAAGTAAATGAAGCTCTTCTTGGTTCAGATATTCGCTCAAATGCTTATACTTCTGACGAAAATATGCGCCAGAAAATCAAGATGATTACAAAGGAACACAAGACTCCTTATATTCTTGTTGTCGGTGAAAACGAGAAAAATGAAAAAACTGTAAGCGTACGCTTCCGTCAGAGCAGCGGACTTGAACAAAAAACAATGAAGCTTGAAGATTTTATTGCTTATGTTCAGGAAAAAGTAAATTCACATTCGACAGAAATTTAATGCGGTAGCGCTGGTAGGGGCGGCGTAAGCCGTTCAAAAAAATACCGCGGTTTGTAACCGCGGTATTTTTTTTGAATGAAACCCCGGACATAGCGGCAGATTTTGGGCAAATGCTCAAAATCTGCACCGCCCGGATTATTTTGGACTGATTTTTATTCCTAAGGAAAAAATCGCCGTGTCAAAAGCGCGTCCGTTCAAAATTGCGCCGAGCGGAAAGTAGATTTTTGCTTCCAGCCCAGCCAGATAGTTTTTTGTAAATGCGCGTTGCCAGGAAATGTTTAAGTTTGGATAGAGAAAATTTAAATTTTTGTAGAACCAGCGGTTGATTGATTTTATGTCGTCGCCCGCTGTTGAATTTGTTTCTCCTCCTGTGTCGTCTGAATTAACTCCGTCTGCAAGAAAGGAAAATCGAGCCAAAAATCCCAATCCTCCGCCAAGCTGGAAAATGTCTTTTTTGAGGCGAAAAATATGAGTCGTGTTTAAGTCGAGCAAAAACGAGAGAGCAAGGGCTGTCCTGTTTTCGATTTCGGAGGGGCGCGCGCATTCGCCGTCCCAGAGATAATAATTTGTAAAAAAAGTGAGCTTTGGCTGAAAATTCAGAAATTTGTGGTTAAAAAGGTCAAATCCCGCTCCAAATGCGAACGAAACTGGGCTTGGAGAGGTTTTGCTGTCTGTATTTACATAAACTGAAGGTCCGAGAGTAAAGAAAAACAGGTTTTTGGGGAGTTTTATTTTTGCTTTTTCGAAGTCTTCGATTTTTGTGAGGATTTTGCCGTCATCTTCTGACTGCGTTTTTGAGAAATTTTGTTCTGTCTGTCCGAAGCAAAAAAAAGAAAGTGAAAAAAATAAAAAAATGAACGGAAATTTCTTGTAAAACGTTTTATTTTTCATTGTACAAAACCTTTTTTAGGTCCACCGTCAAAAATCCAGAACGGCCCGTCTTGTAAAAATCGCTTTCTTCCCAGGCAACGGCAAGGGTTGCTCCGCTTATGCAGAACGGCCCGTAAATATAGTTTTGTGGAAGTTTTGGAAGGCGGAATGCCGCGTTTTTGCCGTTGTTCAAAATCGGTTCACCGTCCAAAGCTCCGTTAAAATATGTGGTTCCGTCAGAAAAAACAGCGCAAATCCAGTCGTCTGCAATTATTGCGTGTGCGTTTATAAGAAAAGAATTTTCTGAGCTTTCTGCGTTTTTCTCGCCAAAATCTGAGCCGGAAATAAAGGTTTTTGGAGAAGTTCCGCCGGAGTTTTTACATTCAACCGAAAAAGAAAAATTTTGCGGGATTGAAGACAAAAGCGAGCGCAGGCGTCTTGGTGAATCTGAAAATTTTTTTGGAGAATTAAGAAGCCTGTAATTTTCTTCTGAAGTTTCCTGAATCGTAATTTTTTCGTCTTTTGTAAATGGCGAAAGTCTTTCGAGCGAAGAATTTGCGGAAAAATTTATGTAGGTAAATTCGGTTTTAGAATTATTTATTTTTTTTATGGAAGAAAAAAATGAATTTCCGTCAAAAAAAGTTCCTGTGATTTCTCCTCCGCCGCTAAGCCTTAAATCTCCGTAAGTAACAACCGGATAAAAAGCCTTTAATTCCTGAGAAATTCTCACCAAAAAAGGGCGGTTTGAATCTTGAGCGCTGCTGTTTTCGGAAAGAGAGGCCTCCTTGTTAAAAAATGATGAGCGGCTCAATGTAAAATATGGATTTTCGTTGTCAAAAATCAGGTTTGAAGCTGTCGAATTGGAAAAAAGCTCGTAATCTTGAATCAAAACCGGCTGAACCTGCTGGCTTTCGTTTTTTGCAAAGTGGATTACGCCAAGCCTGTTTACGAGCATGTAGCCGCTTTTGTCGGCCGCAGTGTTTGCATCGCTTGCACGCAAAGTTTCTGTCCAAGGTTTTAAGCTCGAAATTCCTGATTGCTGAGGAAGAGAAGTCTGTTCAAAACCGTTTTCCGTAAAAAAATACCAATTGTGGTGTTTTGTGTTTTCTGGAATTTGAGAAAACGTAGCCTTATTTTGTTTTGAGCAGCCTGCAAAAATCAAAAGACTTGCCGAAACTGCCGCCGTAAATAAAAAATTCTGCTTCATTTGTATTTATATCGGCCGTTTTCGAGATTTTTTTTAGATTTTTGGAGCGCATGGCATGGTCTAGCCCGCTCTTGCTGCAAGTCCTCCTTCGCTCCGCTCGTCCGGTCTTTCCGCAACGATCGGGGCTAAGATTATGCTTTTGTAATATGTAACTTTTTTTTGTGGACTTATGTTATTTATTTGAGTAAATTTATTCGAAGCCTCTGATTGCCTTTTTTGGAGGCTTTTTTTGTCGGAGTCTGGAAAACATTTTTAGTTTTTTGCCCGAATGCAGTATTTTATTTTGCTGTAAACCGGTCTTGCTATTTTTACAATTTAAAATATGAAAAAATTTTGTTTTTGCGCTGCAATCTTTGCTCTTGCCGCCGCTTGTTTTGCAGAAAATGAAATTTCTGATTTTTGTCAGAAAAAAATTGATGAATTTGTTACGCTTCGTGTCGAATTAAAATCGAACGATGACCTTACTGCTGTCGAAATCATAAAAAAAATTGAAGACGAAACTATGATTGTGCTTCCTGCTGTTGCGAAAGATTTTGAGCAGGAAAAGCAGATTCTTTCAAATTTATATTTTATGGAAGCATACGCGAGAGTTTTAACAAGGGAAAATCGCGTCCAATTGCGCAAAAATATGAAAAAACGGATGAACGAGTGCCTTGAATTGATGCAAAAGCGCAGCGAAGACCAGTTGAGCAAGTGGTTTTATGTTTCGACCGCCGATGTTACAAGTTACTATATGACGCGTTCAATTGCGGCAACTTTTTACTGGGGATTTAAAGTAAAAGACTGGCACAAAAAGGCGCTAAAAAAAGATGAATTTATGGCGTCGGCAAATGCTTGCCTAGGAAATTGGAATTTTTATGCCCCGCCTCCAATCGGTTCAAATAAAAAAGCAAGACAGTTTTACAAAAACGGTATAAAAGGCGCGCGGACTCCTGGCGAAAAATATATGGTCTACACGTATTATTCGCAGTTTTTGTATGAACTTGGAGAAAAAGGCGAGTGCGAAAAATATATGGAACTTGCCTACGCGCTGGAGCTTGGAACAAAAGAATTGGACTTGATGAGAAAATGCAATGATGAAGGAATTTCCTATTTGCAGTATATGCGCAATTCGTCGGGAATTGATGAAGAAATTCTGGAATCGGAAAAAGAAGAAGACGATTAAAGAACAGAAAATTGAATTGGCTTTGCCTTTTTTGCAGGTGAAGCCAATTTTTTTACAAAAAAAACGTATTACCTATTGACAAAGTAGGTAATACGGATTATAAATTAAACATCAATTAAACCTATCAAACAACTAGGTAATAATCTTTTTGGAGGAAGAATTATGGCAAACATTTACACTTCGGCAGACCAGCTTATTGGGCATACACCGCTTCTTGAACTGTCGCATATCGAATCAGAAAACTCGCTTGGAGCAAAAATTCTGGCAAAACTTGAATATTTTAATCCGGCAGGTTCTGTAAAAGACCGCATTGCAAAGGCAATGCTTGACGAAGCTGAAGCAAAAGGAATTCTTACAAAAGACTCGACAATTATTGAGCCGACTTCTGGAAATACAGGAATTGGACTTGCTTCTGTCGCGGCAGCCCGCGGTTATAAAATTGTAATCGTAATGCCGGAAACAATGTCTGTTGAGCGCCGCCAGCTTATGAAAGCTTATGGTGCAGAGCTTGTGCTTTCCGACGGTTCAAAGGGAATGAAGGGTGCAATTGCAAAGGCTGAAGAAATCAAGGCAAATACTCCAAACAGTTTTATTGCCGGTCAGTTTGTAAATCCTGCAAATCCAAAGGCTCATTTTGAATCTACTGGCCCTGAAATTTGGAACGACACAGACGGAAAAGTAGACATTTTTGTTGCTGGGGTAGGAACTGGCGGAACTATTACAGGAACTGGAAAATTCCTTAAGTCAAAGAATCCCGATGTAAAAATTGTTGCAGTTGAGCCAAAAACTTCTGCAGTGCTTTCGACAGGGGTTGCAGGTCCTCATAAAATTCAGGGAATTGGCGCAGGATTTGTTCCAGATGTTCTTGATACAAAAATTTATGACGAAGTTATTACCGTCTCAAACGAAGATGCTTTTGCAACCGGCAAATTGATCGGCAAAAAAGAAGGCGTTCTTGTCGGAATTTCTTCGGGAGCGGCTGCCTGGGCTGCGATTGAGCTTGCAAAACGTCCAGAAAACAAGGGAAAGAATATTGTTGTTCTTTTGCCAGATACTGGAGACCGTTACCTTTCTACTCCGCTTTTTCAGGACTAAGGAGAAATAAAACAAAGCCGGAAG
>NZ_DBJD01000036.1:9828-19288 GCF_002297065.1 Treponema sp. UBA785
GCCGGAAGACTTTTGTTTTTCGGTTTTGCTTACGCCGGGGTGTAGCAGCGCAAAGCGTTGCAAGAAGTCTTGCAATGGAGCGGGAGCGGAACTGCGAAACACCGGTTTGAGCGCAAAATGCCGTCCTGTTTTTTTGTTTTTTGAATAAGGTTGTTTTGTTCGGTTAAAAAATCTAAAATGTTTTTATGGACAAAAATTTTGATTTGTCAGAAGTTTTGAACCGGAATTCTGCCGTTTCTCTTAAGAAGCAGATTGGTTTTGTCTGGCATTTGAGTATTCCCGGAATGATGGCGCAGTTGTCGTCGATTTTGATGCAGTATATTGACGCCGCAATGGTTGGGTTTTTGGGAGCGCGTCAGTCGGCGAGTATAGGGCTGGTTGCTTCTTCGACTTGGGTTTGGGGAAGCCTTTTGCATGCTCTTTGCATTGGATTTACGGTTCAAATGGCGCATCTTGTCGGCGCTGGAGAAAAATCTAAAGCAAAAAATTTGCTTTTTAATGCGCTTTTGACCTGCATTTGCTTTAGCCTGCTTTTGCTTTTGCTTGGAGCTGGAATAAGCTTTAAACTGCCTTTGTGGCTTGGCGCAAGCGATGAGATTTATAATGACGCTTTTTGGTATTTTTTGTCTTTCCGCTCCTTTTTACGAAATTGTTTATTTGCTTGGCGGAATGCAGCAGTGTTCTGGAAATATGAAGCTTCCTGGTATTTTAAATGCCTTGATGTGTTTTTTGGACATTGTGTTTAATTTTCTTTTTATTTTTGTTTTTAATCTTGGCGTAAAAGGCGCGGCTCTTGGTTCTGCGTGCTCTGCCTTGAGCGTCGCCTTGCTTTTTTTGTATTTTACTCTTTTTAAGTCTGAATATTTGAAATTTTCCGGATATAAAGGATTTTTTTTTGACGAAAACGTGATAAAAAAGGCTGTTAAGCTTGCTGCGCCTGTTGCCTTGGAAAGTTCTGCCTTTAGCGGTGCGCTTGTTGTTGTTACGAGAATTGTTTCTCCTTTGGGCGCTGTAAGTCTTGCCGCAAATTCTTTTGCAACTACTGCCGAAAGCCTTTGCTATATGCCAGGGTACGGAATTTCGGAGGCGGCTACAACTCTTGTCGGCCAGAGTTTTGGCGCAAAAAGACGGGATTTGGTTTGTTCGTTCAGCTGGATTACTGTTTTTTACGGAATTTTTTTGATGACGGTGAGCGGTCTTGCCATGTTTTTTGCCTGTCCGCTCATTTTTAAGTTTATAACGCCAGACCCTGCAATCCGCGCTCTTTCGGTAGAAGTGCTCAGAATTGAACTTTTTGCGGAACCTCTTTTTGGAGCGAGCATTGTTGCAATGGGCGCACTCCGCGGAAAAGGCGACACTTTCGTTCCAAGCATTTTAAATCTTTTTAGTCTGTGGGTTGTGCGGTTGAGCCTGAGTTTTATTCTAGTAAAAAATTACGCTCTAAAAGGAATCTGGTTTGCAATGGCTGTTGAACTTTGTTTCCGCGGACTTATGATGCTCGCAAGACTTGCCTTTGGAAAAAATAAAAAAGCCTGACAGAACTATTCAAACTTTGAAATTTCGTTCTGGCAAAGACTGTCGCAAACTTCATTGTATTCAACTCCTGCATGTCCTTTAACCCAGTTCCATTCGACGTTTAAGAGGGAATTGAGAGAATCGAGTTTTTCCCAAAGCTCGCGGTTTAAAACCGGTTTTTTTGCAGCAGTTTTCCAGCCGTTTTTTTTCCAGCCAAAAATCCAGCCTGTAATTCCGTTTTTTACGTACTGACTGTCAATATTCAGTTGAATAGGGCAGCTCCGAAGCCTTTCTGTGTTGTAAATCGCCGAAAGCGCGTTAATCGCCGCCGTAAGCTCCATTTTGTTGTTTGTGGTTAATTTGTCGCCGCCGCTTAACTGACGGGCTTCGCCTTCTGCAATGATTACGCAGGCCCAGCCTCCAGGACCGGGATTTCCGTGGCATCCGCCGTCCGTATAAACAATGATTTTTCCTGAATTTTCCATAAGTTCAAATATTCTAGCAGAAAAAGAAATGGACGGCAAACCAGCGTCTAACCGGCTGCTTCAAGTTCGGTAGCCCTCATTGGCACTGTCGTGCCAACTGGCGCTTTTCGCATCCGGCGTAGAGTTTTTCGTTGAACGTTAAAAGCACGCTTTTAAAAATTCAACAAAAAGCGGACCTGCGTGGTTTGGACGGGACTTAAATTCTGGATGGAACTGTACTCCCACAAAAAATGGATGCTCTTTTTCGAAAAGTTCGACCGTTTCTACGATTTTGTCGTCCGGGCTTGTTCCTCCAATTACTAGGCCTGCTTTTTGCATTTGTTCGCGGTATGAATTGTTAAACTCGTAGCGGTGTCTGTGCCGTTCTTCAATTAAATTCGATTTGTATGCTTTTTCGAGGATTGTTCCTTTTTGAATTTTGCAAGGATACTTTCCGAGGCGCATTGTTCCGCCCATAATTACGCCTTCCTGGTCTTTCATCAAGTCAATTACGGCATGTTCACACTGTTCGTCAAATTCGCGGCTGTTGGCATCGCTAAAATTCAAAACATCGCGCGTAAATTCAATTACGGCGATTTGCATTCCAAGACAGATTCCAAAATATGGCATTTTGTGGGTTCTGGCAAATCTCGCAGAAGTGATCATGCCCTCAATTCCTCGGTTTCCAAATCCGCCCGGAAGAATTATTCCTGCGCAGTCTTTAAAAATTTCCGGGGCAGTTTCGTCTGTTACGCTGTCAGAATCAACCCATTTTATTTTTAATTTTCGGCCGACAACAAAAGAGGCGTGATTCAAACTTTCGACAATGCTCAAATATGAATCGTGGAGTTTTACGTATTTTCCGACAAGCGCAATTTGAATTTCGCCTTTCCTTGAGTGAATTGAATTCACCATTTTTTCCCATTCTGAAAGGTTCGAATTTGTTCCTTCGATTCCCAGTTCGCGGCAGACAACTTCGTCCATTTTTTGTTCGTGGAGCATGAGCGGAACTTCGTAAAGCGAACTCAATGTTTTGTTGTCTATTACGCAGTCTTCCGCAACATTGCAAAAAAGACTGATTTTTTTTCGGATTTCTTCGGGAACTGCTTCGTCCGAACGTGTTACGATAAGGTCAGGATGGATTCCAACGGCCATGAGTTCTTTTACAGAGTGCTGAGTCGGCTTAGATTTGTATTCATCACTTCCGGAAATGTACGGAACCAAACAAACGTGAATAAAAAGGCAGTTTTTGCGTCCAACTTCTGTCGAAAGCTGGCGGATTGCCTCTAAAAATGGCTGGCTTTCGATGTCTCCGATTGTTCCTCCAATTTCTACGATAGAAACGTCCGCGCCGCTTACCTGCGCATTTTTTAAAATAAAATCTTTGATTTCGTTTGTTACATGAGGAATGATTTGCACTGTCTGACCGAGATATTCGCCCTGGCGTTCTTTGTTCAAAACGTTCCAGTAAACTCTGCCGGAAGTCAAATTTGAATATTTGTTTAAATTTTCATCGATAAAACGTTCGTAATGGCCCAAATCAAGGTCGGTTTCTGCTCCGTCATCTGTAACAAAAACTTCGCCGTGCTGAAACGGACTCATCGTTCCAGGATCAATGTTCATATAAGGATCTAGTTTTTGAGATGCAATTTTTAAACCGCGGCATTTTAAAAGCCGGCCCAAGCTTGCGGCTGTGATTCCTTTTCCTAAACCGCTTACAACTCCGCCGGTCACAAAAATGAATTTTGACATACAAAACCTCTTGATAAAATCTTAAAAATAAAAAAAGCCGCCGACAACAATTCAGCTAAAAAACGGAACTGTGTCTGCGACTTCTTCGTCAACCAATATTTCCGCCTTGAATAATAATACTAAAGGCTTTTTTTTTCAAGTTCGCTAGTTTTCTGTCCGCCAAAAAAATGCAGAATTTGTCTGCGAGATATTTTTGCTAGAACAAAATTCTCAACTAATGAAGCAGCTTGTTTATATCAACCAAAGTTGTATTTAAATTCGTAAATTTTCCCGAAAGTGAATCTGCAAGCGCGTTTGCCGTGTCGATTGCCGTCAGACAGTCAATGTCGTGTTCAACTGCAAGCCGGCGCAGACGAACGCTTTCTGAAGAAGGATCCCGCCCTTTTGCGGAAGTTGAAATTACATAGCAAATTTTTCCGCTTTCGAGAAGTGTCATTACGTTTTCTTTGTAATTTTCGTGAACTTTATTCACTTTTGTTACTTTCATTCCTGAACGTTCGATTGTGTCGGCATTTCCTTCTGTTGCATAGAGAGTAAAGCCTAAATCGCTGTATTTTTTTGCAAGCGCCGGCAGTTCAGGTCTGTCAGACTTTCTTACACTGAATAAAACTCCTGTCGGTTCGCCTTTTTTTGCAAGCGCAGGATGAATCATCTTCCAGCCTGCCGCAACCATTCCCTTAAAAATCGCTTCTTCGCGTGTTTTTGCAATTCCCAAAACTTCTCCGGTTGACTTCATCTCCGGTCCAAGGTGAGTGTCCACGTCCATAAGTTTTTCAAAACTGAATACTGGAACTTTTACAGCGTAATAATCAGGTTTTCTGTAAAGTCCTGTTCCGTAACCCATGTCGCGTACTTTTTCGCCGAGCATTGCACGGGTAGCAAGTTCAACCATTGGAATTCCTGTAACTTTGCTCAAATAAGGAACTGTCCGCGAAGAACGAGGATTTGCTTCGATAATATTCAGCTGACCGTTGTAAAAAAGCCACTGAATATTTACAAGTCCCTGAGTTCCAAGGGCTAAAGCCATGTCGCGCGATTTTTCTACAACGGTTTTTGTCATTTCGTCCGTAAAGTTCCAGGCAGGATAAACTGCGATTGAATCTCCTGAGTGGATTCCTGTTCTCTCGATGTGTTCCATAATTCCTGGAATCAAAACATCTTCGCCGTCGCAAATGCAGTCGACTTCAAGTTCTGTTCCTTCCATGTATTTGTCAATCAAAACAGGATTTGTAATTCCCTGCGCAAGAATGATTTTCATGTATTCCTTGATGTCGGCATTTGTCCTCGCAATAATCATATTCTGTCCGCCAAGAACGTAACTTGGACGCATCAAAACAGGATAGGTAAGGCGGGCGGCTGCTTCCAGAGCTTCAACTTCTGTAAAGACAGTCTGACCTTTCGGACGGTTTACGTGCAGTCTTTCGCAAAGCTCTTCAAAACGTTCCCTGTCTTCTGCAAGGTCAATTCCATCTGCGCTTGTTCCGAGAATGCGGATTCCCTGGCCGTCAAGGTATTTTGTAAGCTTGATGGCAGTCTGTCCGCCAAATGCAACTACAACGCCGACTGGTTTTTCGACTTTGATTACATTCATAACGTCGACAGGAGTGAGCGGTTCAAAATAAAGGCGGTCGGCAGTGTCAAAGTCTGTCGAGACTGTTTCCGGATTGTTATTTATGATTGCAACTTCGTAGCCGAGTTTTTTGAGCGACCATACGCACTGAACCGAAGCATAGTCGAATTCAATTCCTTGTCCGATTCGGATCGGCCCGGAACCCAAAACAATAATCGTTCCTTTTTTGCTGCGTTTGCCTTCTTTTTCAAGTCCTTCAAGGAATTTTTCCGCCTCGTTTTCTCCGCCAGTTGTCGAATAAAAATACGGAGATTCCGCGCTGAACTCGCCGGCGCAGGTGTCTACCATTTTGAAAGAAGCTGGAGTGTAGAGCATTGGAGCATGAACCGCCGGCGCGGAATTTGCAACGGCTTTTTTTTCGGCTTCGGCAATATTTTCGAGTTTGTATAAAAACCATTCATCAATTTTTGTAACTTCGTGAATTTCGTCCACGCTCATTATTTTGCGTTTTAAAGCCTGATAGATTGCAAAAATTCTTTGATCTGTGCATTTTCCGACTCTTTCGCGGATTTTTTCTTCGTTTTCTTTTGCAAAAACGGCAAGATTTAAGTCTTTTACGCCAAGTTCAGCGCCACGGACTGCCTTTAAAATCGCTTCTTCAAAATTCTGGCCGATAGCCATAACTTCGCCGGTCGCCTTCATCTGCGTGCCAAGTTTTCTTGCGGCATAAACAAATTTTTCAAAAGGAAATTTTGGAACTTTTACAACAACATAATCCAAAACCGGCTCAAAGCAAGCCTTTGTCTTTCCTGTTACAAAGTTCGGAATTTCATCAAGATTGTAGCCAACGGCGATTAGAGCCGCAACTTTTGCAATCGGGTAGCCAGTTGCCTTTGAAGCTAGCGCAGAAGAGCGGCTTACACGCGGATTTACTTCGATTACAGCGTATTCAAAAGTTTCCGGATTGAGCGCAAACTGACAGTTGCAGCCGCCTTCGATTTCAAGGGCAGAAATTATATTCAAGGCTGCCGAACGGAGCATCTGATATTCTTTGTCGGCCAGGGTTACGGTCGGAGCAATTACAATCGAATCTCCAGTGTGAACGCCAACCGGATCAAAATTTTCCATTGAGCAGACAGTAAGAACGTTGCCAGCATGGTCGCGCATAACTTCAAATTCAACTTCTTTCCAGCCGGAAATACATTTTTCAACCAAAATTTGGTGAATTGGCGAGCGATGAAGTCCGTTGTGGGCAATTTCGTCAAATTCTTTTTCGTTATATGCAATTCCGCCGCCAGTTCCGCCCAAAGTAAAAGCCGGACGGATTATAACAGGAAAGCCGATTTTATTTTTTGCAAAATCAAGAGCATCATCGTAATCAGTCACAACTTTTGAAGGAATGCAAGGTTCTCCAATTGCTTCCATCGTATCCTTGAACATTTGCCGGTCTTCAGCCTTGTCAATCGTAAGCGGACGCGCGCCTAAAAGCTGTACTCCATGGCTTTCCAAAAATCCCGACTTTGCAAGTTCCATGCTCAAAGTAAGTCCAGTCTGACCGCCAAGCGTCGAAAGCAGCGAATCTGGTTTTTCTTTTTCGATAATTCTCTGCAAAGTTTCAACATTGAGCGGTTCAAGATAAATTTCGTCAGCCATAACGTGGTCGGTCATTAAAGTTGCAGGATTTGAGTTTACCAGAACAACTTCAAGCCCTTGAGCCTTAAGAGCCTTGCAAGCCTGGTTTCCGGCATAGTCAAATTCCGCTGCCTGGCCAATTACAATCGGTCCGGAACCAATAATCATTACCTTGTGTATATTTTTGTTCAATGGCATTTTTTTATCTCCATCAGTTTTTTACTTTTTCGGGCGTTCGGGCGGGTCTTGCAGGGCTACGCTTTCGCTCCGACCCGCTTTTAGCGGTTTGCCTCCGGCACCCTTCCAGCCCCTAACGCATTTATCATCTTTATAAAACTGTCAAACAAAAAGTTTGTGTCGTGCGGACCGCCGCATGCTTCTGGATGAAACTGCACGCTAAAGGCAGGAATATTTTTATATGCAATGCCTTCGCAAGTTCCGTCGTTGCAGTTTACAAAACTCAGTTCTGCATTTTTTGGAATAGTTTCGTTTTTTACCGCATAGCCGTGGTTCTGGCTGGAAATATAAACTCTTCCGCTTTGCAAATCCTTTACGGGATGGTTTCCGCCACGGTGTCCGTATTTTAATTTTTCTGTTTCAGCGCCGTTCGCAAGAGCGAGCATCTGGTGTCCAAGACAAATTCCAAAAATCGGAATTTTACCGTATTCGCAGAGTTTTTTTATTTCTGCAATTACTCCGACATTTTCCGCAGGATCTCCAGGACCGTTGCTAAGCATTATTCCATCAACATTCATCGTCTTTATTTGCTCGGCTGTTGTGTCGTAAGGAACAACTTTTACAGTGCAGCCGCGCCGTTCAAGTTCACGTTCGATATTCGCCTTTGCGCCAAAATCAAAAAGCGCTACGGTTTTTCCTTTTCCGTCTGCAAAGTCTTTTGTGTAAAATGAAGTTTTTTCCGGCTCGACTGCATTTTTGAGCGGTTCTAAAATCATGCTGTTTTGAACATTTTTTACAGCATCAACAATTTGGTAGGATTTTATTTTTGAAAGAAGGTTTTTATCAATTTGAGGACAGGTTTCTGCGGTAACAATCATTCCGTTCATAACTCCAGCTTCCCGCAAAATCTTTGTAAGTTTTCTGGTGTCAATTCCGCAAATCCCGATTATATTTTGTTGCTTTAAAAAATCATCGAGAGTCAGTTTGCAACGAAAATTTGAAGGTTTTTCGCAAAGTTCCCGGACAATGTAGCCACGAATATGACATTTTTTGCTTTCGTAGTCTTCCGGAATCATTCCATAGTTACCGATTAACGGAAAAGTCTGGGTAACAATCTGACCGTAATAACTTGGGTCGGTAAGAGTTTCGAGGTAACCGGTCATTCCGGTTGTAAAAACCGTTTCTCCGATTACAGAGCCAGCAGCGCCGATGGAATTTCCTTCAAAAACCGTTCCATCTGCCAAAATCAAGAATGCTTTTTTCATTTTTTATTCTACCTTTTAGGGCAAAAAAAAAAGCGCCATTGCTTATTAAAGAACAAAACAGAAAACATCTAAAAATTCAAATTTTCAGAAATAATCTGCGATACTTCCTTAACAGTAATGAACGCCCTTGCTCATATATTCCGTTGAATACAATAAAACTATCTGTATTTATTGTCAATTGGTGAAGGTTATATGAAAATATCGCAATGCACAAAAAAAATTAAAAAATTGTGCACGATGTAAAAAAAATTATTTTTTTTACAAAATCTGATTGACACTTTTTCGCTGTCGCGGTATAACTCAAATATCAAAAGGCAATGAAGCCGCAGAAAAGGGTTGAACTTTCTGCGGCTTTTTTATTTTAAAGACAAAGACGTCGTGATTTTTCATGGGACTCTCCCTCCCTGATAAATTGCGGTGTCTTTTTTACTTTTGGAGGACTATATGACAGCAAATGTACCAGAAGTTTTTGGCAGCCTGGTTTTTAACCAGAAAACAATGAAAGACCGCCTGCCGAAAGAAACATTCAAGGCTCTCAAGAAAACTCTTGATGACGGCGCGCCGCTTCCGCTTGACGTTGCAAATGTTGTGGCTCACGCAATGAAAGAATGGGCGATTGAAAAAGGCGCGACACATTACACTCACTGGTTTCAGCCTTTGACAGGAATTACGGCAGAAAAACACGATTCTTTCATAAATCCGCAGGACGATGGAACTGTAATCATGTCGTTCTCTGGAAAAGAGCTTGTAAAAGGCGAGCCTGACGCTTCTTCATTCCCGAGCGGAGGACACCGAGCGACTTTCGAAGCCCGCGGCTACACTGTCTGGGATCCGACTTCTTATCCTTTTATTAAGGAGCACACGCTTTGTATTCCGACTGCGTTCTGTTCTTACACAGGCGAGGCTTTGGACAAGAAAACTCCGCTTTTGCGTTCTATGGAAGCATTGGACAAGCAGGCAAAAAGAATCCTTAAACTTTTTGGAAAAGAAGTAAGCCATGTTGCGACAACTGTAGGTCCTGAGCAGGAATATTTTATCGTTGACCACAAGCTTTATTCAGAGCGCAAGGACTTGCGCATGACAGG
>NZ_DBJD01000096.1:0-24603 GCF_002297065.1 Treponema sp. UBA785
CAGAAAGACACCATTATATATAATCACTACCACACGGTAAAAAATATTCCGCAAAAAGCCTATGAATATGTGGTAAACGGAAAATCCGCAATCGAGTGGATAATGGAACGCTATGCGGTAACCACCGACAAAAAAAGCGGAATTACAAACGACCCGAACGACTGGTCAAGGGAGCACGAAAAGCCGCGCTATATTCTGGACTTGCTTTTAAGCATTGTAAACGTGTCTGTGCAGACAGCGGACATTGTAGACGCCCTGCCTGATGTAGACTGGGAAAAGGAATAGGTTTAAAAAACAGCGCCTCTGGCAAATGCTTGCCAGAGGCACATAGCATAATGCGGAAAAAGTTGCTATTTTACAGTGCGGACTACACGGAAACCAACCATAGTTGAGGTTCCGCTATAGGATAGTTCGCCCATAGCAAACGGAAATCTATATTTAACACCTAATAAATATGATGCAGATGCTCCCGCAGGATAACCGCCTCTAATAATTTTCCTCATACGATGTTGTTTATCAACCGGCTCACTTATAACAGGGTTTGTTACGTCGTCTGTTGTATATGGCGCGTAAAAATCAAAGCACCATTCTGCAACATTTCCTGACATATCATAAATTCCGTAGGCATTCGCCTTATGCTGCTTAACCTCTGTTATTTTACTATATGAAGCTACTTCCCTAAAATCGCTGGAGCCGCTGTATGTATAGTCTTCTCCGCCCCGCGCCGCATATTCCCATTCTGCCTCTGTCGGAAGCCTGTAGCCATTGGAATTAAAATTGCAGACAACTTTTGCTAAGGTTCCTACTGTTTTTTTCCAACTGTCAGGATCTGTTGAATCTTCGAGTGAATAACACGGCGTAAGCCCCTCGGCGCTAGAACGCTTGTTGCAATAACTAATTGCATCAAACCAGTTGACAGACTTGACAGGATAATTTTCGCCGTCAGCTATCTCATAGGCAGGCACGTATTGTTTATATTCTGCCTGGGTAACTTCATGCGTGCAAACAAAAAAATCTTTTGTAAGAGTAACAGAATGAGCTTTTGAGGCTTCGCTTTCTTCTGTTGACATGCCAGTCTTGCCGCCCATTGTAAAAGTTCCCGCGCTGACTCTTGCAAAATCTTCCGGGGTCGGAACGTCATCTGTTGAAGGGTTGTCTTCGTCTGAGTTATCTTCGCTAGGGTTTTCAGGGGCGGTTGAGACTTCCTCGTATTCTACTGTTTTTCCGTCAATTGTGAACTTAGTAAGAGCCTTGCCATTTTCTATATCGGCTTGAATTATGCGGGAATATGTTTTTCCGTCGGAACCAGTCCATGTTATCTCTAGGCTGAATACATATTTATTAACTTCAAGAGTTACGGTGTATTTTCCCTGGTGCTCCACATAACGCCCGTAAACTGTCGGATTAGATTCCGCTGTTCTTGCGGAAGCCTGGACTTCTGAGCCTTCTTCCCACTCATAATAAGTTGCGGTGGATTCCGTGTCGATTTTTAAATAGCTTTTGCCGTCTTTGGCCGAATAGATTTTTCCTACATATTCAGGCTGAGAGGAAGTTCCAGAGCCCGAATCGTCGTCTTCTTTACAGGAAGTTATACCCCCCCCGTCAAAATTGTCAAAAACGCCAAAAGCACAGCTGATTTTGCAAAAAACTTGTTCATTTTACATCTCCTATACGCTTTTCTTAAAACAAGAAAGCTAATATTTTTTAGTATACGCTCGAATTTTGCTAAAAGCAATTTTTCAGCGATTACAGTTTTTTATCTTGCATTCTTACAGGAACTCCCATTTTGTCCAGATCGGCTTTTATTCCGCCGACTGTGTAGCCCATGCTGTGAACCATGCTCGCAATGAGGGCCGCATCGGCTTTTCCTTCTTTTAGTACGTTCGCCAGATGTCCGGGAGTTCCGCCGCCGCCAGAAGCAATTACAGGAACACCGACACTTTCCGCAATCATTTTTGTAAGGTTTATTTCGTAGCCGTTTTTCATTCCGTCTGCATCAATCGAATTCAGCACGATTTCTCCGGCTCCAAGCTTTACGGCTTTTATTGCCCATTCGCGCGCGTCAAGATCGGTTTTTGTCCGTCCGCCGTTTATAAAAACCCTGTAGCCGCTTGGGCAGGTTTCGTCTTTTGCCGCATCCATTCCAAGAACAATGCACTGGTTTCCGAAAATTCGCGCGCCTTGGCTAATAAGCTCCGGATTTTTTACAGCCTGGCTGTTCAAGCTTACTTTTTCTGCTCCGGCAAGAATTGTTGAGCGAATGTCTTCGATTGAACCGATTCCGCCGCCGACGCAAAAAGGTATAAAAACCTGCTCAGCGACGCGGCTTATAAGCTCAAGAATTGGACCTCTTCCGCGCGCGCTTGCCATAATGTCGTAGAAAACAAGCTCGTCAACTCCCTGATCGTAGTATTTTTTTGCCATCTCGACAGGGTCGCCAATATCAACATTGTTCTGAAATTTTACGCCTTTTGTAGTCCGGCCGTCTTTTACATCAAGACAAACAATAATTCTTTTTTTTAACATATTTTCTGACCTTTTTTTTAGATTCGGCTGTATTTTTTTGCTTTAGCGGATTCCTGCCTAAAAATTTCTGCTTAGCCGTCAATAAAATTTTTCAGAACCTGAAGTCCGCACTTTCCCGACTTTTCCGGATGGCACTGAAAAACTGTAATATTTTCGCTTTCCACGCAGGCTGGAACTTGCGTTCCGTAATCGACCCATGCTTTTACAATTGTTTTGTCTTCCGGCTGGATTAAATACGAGTGGACAAAATAAAAGTCTGAATGTTCCGGAACTCCTTCCAAAAGTTTTGAGCCGCCGTTTGAAAAATTCAAATCGTTCCAGCCAATCTGCGGAACTTTTAATCCCGGATTTTTTCCTTCTTCTTTCCAGACTGTGTTAAAAAGCTTTATTTCGCCTTTTAAAAGCCCAAGACAGTCAACATCGCCTTCTTCCGAATGTTCAAAAACAATCTGGCTTCCAAGACAGATTCCAAGCATCGGCTTTTTTGCTTTTGCCCAGTCTTTTAAAAATGAGTCAAAGCCTGTTTTTTTTAACTGTTCCATTGCGTATTTTGCTTCGCCGACTCCTGGAACAATCAGCCGTTCGCAATTTTCGAGTTCGGACGGTTTTTTTGAGAGAATAAAATTTGCGTTCAAAGACAAAAGCGCGCGTTCGACACTTTTTATATTGCCTGCATTGTAGTCAACAATTCCAATCATGGCTGAAATTCTAGCGGTGAGATATTTTTTGGTCAATGCCAGGCAGTTTTAATCTGCAAAAAGTTTTGTTTTTTTCAGATTGAAGAATTCGCGCAGTTTTCCGATAATTTCTATATGGATGAACTTTTTCAGGTGATAAAAGCAGTTTTTTCTAACAAAAATGTAATTGCGGCGGCGGTTGGGTGTGCCGTTATGTTTGAATTTATCAGTTACATAGGCAATTACCGAAAAAAGCCGCCAAAACAAAAAATTAAGAAAATAGTTGCCGCAGTTCCTCCAGCTTCTTCTGAAAAAGACGAAAATTCCGCCTCAGAAAAAAAAGCCGATGAATAGATTTTTCAGTTAAAAAATGCCTGAATAAAAAATGAGGTTTTTCTGTTTTTATGTCGATATGATTTTCCCAAAATCCGCCGAGCTTTTTTATTCTTTTACAGTCAAAAAGCTGCGTTAGAATTTCTTGCATATCGCGTGCTTCCCAGACATTTTCCTTATAAAAATCTCTGTCCCGCAAATTGAACTTTTGGGTCAAAATATTCACAGTTTCGTCTTTTGTAAAAAGCCTTCTGTTCCGTTTTATAAACTTAAATGCAAATTCGGCGTCGTCCGCGCAATAATCAGCTTTTTTTCCAAGTTTTTGCGCATCGCAAATGTCGCAGCCCGAACAGACAACCTGTTCTCCTGTCAAATAGCTCATCATAAATTCTCTGCGGCATATTTTTGAATTTGCAAAATCGCCCATAACTTTTTCACGGCTGTTTTTTTGCGCCTGCCGCCATTTTGCCTGGTCTTTGTGGCTCCAGATTAAGACCGAGCTTACAGAGTCGCCTTTTCTTCCTGCGCGGCCTGCTTCCTGGATAAAATTTTCTATGTGTTCCGGGGCGTCGAGGTGAACCACAGTGTAAATGTTTCCCTTGTCCATTCCCATTCCGTATGCGCACGTCGCCGCAAGAATCCCGTCTTCCGAGTCAAAAAACCATTTTTCAACTGCGAGTTTTTCTTCTTTTGTCATGCCTGCGTGATAGAATTTTGCTTTTTCTGAACCGAAATATGCGGTCAAAAGACGAGCCGTGTCTTCCGTTTTTCTCCTGCTTGAGCAAAAAACTATCATTGGTTTTTTAAGCTCGATGCATGCTCTTAAAACGGCTTTTTTCTTTGCGTATGCGTACCTTACTTCGTAGTGAATGTTTGAGCGGTCTGCTGAGCTTTGAACAAGATGGGCATTTCCGTCAAAAAGGACTTCATTCACCCTTGCAAGGACTGGAGGACTTGCCGTTGCTGTAAAGGCGGTGACGGTTTTTACTCCGAGCTCTTTTATGATTTTTCCGAGCGTAAGGTATGCCGGTCTGAACGAATCTCCCCATTCAGAAACGCAATGCGCTTCATCGATTGCAATGTGGGCAATTCTGCATTTTTTTAAGCGGCAGATAATTTTTTCATTTTGCAAAGCTTCAGGATTTGCAAGAATTACCCGCGCTTGTCCGCATTCTATTTTACGAAAATTTTCTTCCCGTTCTTCCTGTGTCTGTCCGCCTTTAAAAACAACGCACGAAAGGCTTCCTTCCTGCATTCTTCTGTGCTGGTCTGCCATCAAAGCCAGAAGCGGATAAATTACAAGAGTCGGGCCGTCCAAAAGCGGCGCAGGTGTCAAAAAACACAGAGATTTTCCGGCTCCTGTCGGCAAAAGAACAATCTGCTTTCCGCGGCACACACCGTCGTTTTCGTTTATCTGGCCGTCTGGCTCAAAATCTTTATCTTCGGAGCATGAAGTGTCTAGAATATTTGCAATTACAAGCCTTTGCCACGGAAACAAAAATTTTATGCCGAATGATTTTTGCGCTGCCCTGGTTGCCTCATCGCAATAAAAAAAATCTTCTTCGTCAAAACTTTGCGCAGGAAAATCTTCGCCTTCAATAAAAAAATCTTTTTCTGCCATACATATTGCCTCCGGCACTAATATATATGGCGGTAAAAGTCAATTTTTGCACAAAAAAAGCAATTATCTGTCAAGAATTGTAATTTCTACGCGGCGGTTTTTTGCCATTCCAGCCTTGTCTGCATTTGAGGCGACTGGAACTTTTGAACCAAATCCCTGCGTAAAAACGTGTTTTTTTTCTCTAATTCCCAAGTTCGTCAAAAAATCTGCAACGGCTTCCGCCCTCTGCTCGCTCAAAATCTGGCACGATTCTTCGCTTCCAAAGCGGGCAGTGTGTCCCGAAACTAAAAGGTCGTTGTCAGGATAAGCCGAGAGAATTTCCCCGATTTTTTTGATTTTAGTTTTTTCGCTTTTTTCGAGCCGCGCGCTGTTTGCTTCAAACTGAATATTTTCCAGACTGATTGTAAGTCCGCGGTCGGTTTTTGTTACCGAAACGTCTTGCAAGCCCATTCCGTCAATTTTTTCGAGGATTTCCTGCACAGCCTCTTCTGTCGCCGTCCTCTTAAATTCTGTATATTCGACCTTCGTTTTTCCAGAAAACTGATATTCATTTCCGGTCAAAGTTTCAATCACGATTCTAAAATTTTCTTCGTAATGGTCAATCTGTCCCTTTTCAAAATCCCACCAGATTGTTCTGTCAGAAAAACCCATCGTCGTAACTGGAAAATCAGCAATAAAACCATTTTGCGCCTGTTCCATTTCCGTTTCGTAAAAAAGCGTGTATTTTGCAGAAATTACTGCAAAAGTCTTTTTTGTCCTGGAACTGTCCGAAGAAAGGCCTTCTTCATCGCGCTCATATTTGTATTTTGCCGTAAAAGGCACAAAAAACGGCTCTTCAACGTTCAGCTGGCGCCTCAAGTCTTCCGCTTCGTAGCCTTCGGCAGTCCACTCATCGCCAGTTTTTAGCATTTTGTCCGGAAAAACAGGAAGGTCGCGGATTACCGGCATAAAATAGCTTGAGTCAATTTCAAACCGGCCGTCCTTTGCCCTCCAGAAATTGCTTTCAAAATTTTCGCCCCATTTCCAGCTTCCGCCGTTATTGTCCGCAGAATGAGACTGCTCGCTCGTCATAAAATTTCCGCATATCCAGCCGCGTCCGTTTTCATCAACTTTTTCGACTCTTTCTGTAACACGGCTTACGATTTTTGCGCGGTGGTTCAGCCTGCCGTTCACTTTGACAGTCTCGTCAACAGTAGAGATCAAGCCAAAATTGTCGCCTTCGCTGTATTTAAACTCAAATTTTCTGCCTTCGTCAGCAGCAAAAAACAAATTTGCGGCAAAAATAAAAAATCCGGCAAAAAAAATCGTTTTCTTCATAAAAATTCTCCATAATAAAATTTGGGACGCACAAGAGGCCCTCTAACCGCTGTTGCAGGCTTCGGTGCCCTCGGTGCTTTGCACGCGCACGCGCCCTTCCACATCGGGCTGCAAAGCCCGGGCGAGCTTTAGCTCACAGTTATATAAAACAAGTTTTGCAAAGCAAAAGTTGCAGCGTGCACCGCACGCAAGCCATCGGGCTGCAATGCAATATAAAAAGTATGGTATAATCACTTTATGAGCATTTTACTTGAGCGTTTTATTCACAATCCCGCGCTTTTATTTATTTTCGGAATAATTATATTTATTTTAATTGTTTTTATCTCCTGGAAAGCCGGAAGAATTTCTGCCGAGTTAAAATTCCGCCGTGTCTTAAAAACTGAGCGCGCAGATGCTGTAACCCGTTCAAAAGCGGTTCTTTCCGGACTTGCAGCCGAGCAGATTGCTCCTTTTTTGCCGGATTTTCCATGCAATCCTGCCGACTGCCGTTTTGTCGGAAAACCTGTGGATTTTGTCGCTTTTAGCACAGAAAATGATGGCGCGGTAAAAGAAATTTTATTTATTGAAGTAAAAAACGGGACAAGCCAGCTTTCAAAGCGCGAAAAAGAAATAAAAAAATGCGTTGAGGAAAAAAAAGTGCGGTACATAGAGTACCGCACCAATTTAGAAAATAAAAATTTTTAGTCTGTGTAGCGGATTTCCTGCCAAATATTGTTGTATTTGTCCAGGTTTTCGCCAATGTCGAGCTTAAGCTTGCAGTTATTCATCTGGCTTGCTTTGTACATTGGTTTTTTAGTCGTAAACTGCGCCGCCTCAGGAACTACAAAGCAAGGAAAGTGGAATGCGTCAAGAAACTTTGCATAAACTTCTGGACGGTGAATGTAATTTATAAATTCATTTGCAAGCTCAGCGTGCTTTGCAGTCTTTAAGATGCACATGCTGTCCAGATAAGACGGGCCGCCTTCTTCAGGAATAAAAAAGTCGATTGTTTCTTCCCATTTTTCTTCCGGAACTTCACCGTAAACTACTTCTGCATATCCCTGGCAGAGCCAGAAATCTCCAGAGGCAAATGACTTTCCAAAGCCTTCTGCGTCAAATTTTACAAGGTTTGGCTTCCATTTATTTACGATAAGTTCTTTTGCTTTTGCAAGCTCGCCTTCGTCTGTCGTGTTAATGTCGTAGCCCAGAACAGTTAGCGCGTCGCCTACAACTTCACGCATGTCGTCCATCATTGTGGCATGGCCTGCAAACTTTTTGTCAGCAAAAATATTCCAGTTTTTTTCGTAAGTTCCGGCCTGAACTTTTGTTTTATTTACGCTTACGCCTGCCGCTCCAAGATAGTATGGACTTGCGTATTCAAAATTTGGATCATAAGTTGCCATTTTTGAAAGCAGGGGATTTAGTTTTGAGTTATTTGTCTGCTTTGACGGATCGAGTTTTTGCAGCATTCCCTGTGAAATCATGATTGAAGCATAGTCCTGCGAAGGAACAACAATGTCGTAGCCTTTTGCGCCTGCCTTGAGCTTTGCATACATTTCTTCGTTAGAAGCATAGCTGTCTACTTTTACCTTACAGTTGAATTCTTTTTCAAAGTCGCGAAGAACTTCGTCTGGAGTGTAATAAGTCCAGTTGTACAGGTAAAGAGTTTTTCCGTCATCTCCACAAGAAGTAAAGAGACCCATAGCGGCAAATGCACCAAAAGCCGCAACTGCAATTTTAGAGGCGATTTTCATAACGCTTAACTCCAAAACCCGGATGCCCCATTGCAACCGGGAAAACATTAAATAAACCGCTCACACAGAGCGTTTTTTTACATAAAAAACAGAAAAGCCTTCTAGCGCGCCGCGGCAAAGCCTTTCAAGCCTTTTCTCAAGGAGAAGGTCAAAATTCCGATTGCAACGATTAAAACAAACGAAAGCGAGTTGATAACCGGGCTTACTCCAAAACGAATCATCGAGTAAACGTATAGCGGCAGGGTTGTGCTTCCAGGCCCGCTTACTAAAAAAGTAATTACATAGTCTTCAAGAGACATTGTAATGCTCATCATAAAGCCGGAAATAATTCCAGGCATAATCGCAGGAATGATAACCTTTGTGAGCGTCTGAATTTCATTTGCTCCGAGGTCATGGCTTGCTTCGATAATCGAGGTGTCAAAATCATCAACACGCGCAGTAACCATTAAAAAAACAAAAGGCAGACAGAAAGTTGTATGGGCAATAAAAATCGTAACCAGGCCAAGGCTCATTTTTACGGCGCTAAAAAAAATCAAAAGCGAAAGGCCCATGATTACTTCTGGCAAAACCATCGGCAAAAAGCTTATTGTCTGAATATAGCCTTTGCCCGTAAATTTATACCAGCTTACTCCGATTGCGGCCAGCGAGCCCAAGACCGTTGCAACGACAGAAGACGAAATTGCAACTATAAAACTGTTCAATAGCGAATGCCAAAGAGGAGCAGAGTCAAAAATCAGCTTTTGATACCATACAAACGAAAAACCTGTAAATTCCGTGTCTTTAGATGCATTGAACGAATAAAAAATGATTACCAGAAGCGGCAAAAACAAGAACAAAAGACACAAAAAAAGCACTGTTTTTGAAAAACTAAACTGCGGAGCGCGTTTTTTCCAGCCGCGTTTTGCATGGCGGAAGTTTTCGCTCTGTTTTCCGCGGTTTTGTTTTATAAGGTTAAACGGATTGTGTTTCATTATTTTACACCTCCAATTCCTGTAGTGTCTTCTTTTGTAGAGACTTTTTTGAGCTCAGCGTCTTTTTTGCTGGAATAAAGCATCCACAAAATGCCTGCCATGGAAAGAAGTGTCAAAACCATTGAGAATGCAGAAGCTAGAGGCCAGTTTCGTGTTTTCTGAACCTGATCAACGATTATATTTCCAATCATATAACTGTCTTTTCCGCCGACAATATTCGGAACTGTGTAAGAGCCAAAAATCGGGATAAAAGTAAAAATCAAGGCCGAAATAATTCCGCTGCGGATTCCTGGAAGCAGAACTTTTAGCATTGACTGAGGTTTTGTTGCTCCAAGGTCGCGGGCTGCTTCCAAAAGCGAAAAGTCAAAACGGTCAACAGCAGTAAAAATCGGCAGAATCGCATAAGGCAGATACATATAAATGCTTAAAACTATAACTGCGCCTTTTGTGTACATAAACTTTACAGGCTCAAACCCGGCAGAATTCCCGGTTATTTTATGCCAAAAATTTACAATAGAACTCAAAAACATATTTAAAATTCCATTGTCGCCAAGAATTGTAATCCATGCAAAAATTCTTATGAGCGAGTTTGTCAAAAATGGAATGATTATAAGAATTAAAAGCAATGTCTGACGTTTGCTTCTTGCCATGGCATAACCGCATGGAAGAGCAATCAGAATCGTAATAAAAGTTGAAAGAGCCGTAATCCACAGTGTGCGCAGAAAAATAATTCCATACGCCGGAGTAAGCATCTGTTTGTAGGCTTTTAAACTGAACTCAGCAATAACCGAGCCATAAACATCGCGCTTCATAAGAGAATATGCAACGATAATTATGAGCGGGATTACAAAAAACAGACTGAACCAAAATCCCATTGGCCATGCATAAACTGGTCCTGGATTCATCTTTTTATATTTTTTGTCTCTTGCAGCCTTTGCAAATGCCAGCTGCGGACTTTCTTTTTCTTTTTTCATTACAAACTTGTCCTTTTGTCTTTTTTTATCGATAGAAATGATAGAAAAAATGCGGATATGAAGATATTAAAAATTATTTTTCAATATCTTCAACAATATATCCGTCTTCTGCCGACCACGAAATGTAAACAGTGTCTTTCCATTGAATTTCCGGGCCGTCATCAAGATAGTTTGTATGCTGCTTAAAGACTTTTACGATTGTGCCTGTTTTTTCCAGTTTGATATAGAATTTTGACTGGAAACCTGTGTAAACCGGCTCTTCAACCACACCTTTAAACACGTTGATGTCTTTGCGGCCGTTTACATTTGGTTCTTCGAGAGTAATTCTGATTTTTTCCGGGCGGATAGTAAAGGCGACTTTCTGGCCTTCGTCTGTGTGCTCGTAATCAGTTACAAGAATATTTTTGTCTTCTTCTTTTGTTGCCTGAGTGTCGCCTGTAAGCTGAGCCTGCAGTCCGAGGGCTGGAGTGTTGAGAGTTACCATGTATTCCTCGCCGGTTTTTGCCTTGTAGCCTTCGCATTTTACGACAGTTGACTCAAAAAGGTTTGTTTCGCCGATAAACTGGGCAACAAACTGAGTAGCCGGACTTTCGTAAATTTCAAAAGGAGTTCCAATCTGAAGCACATTTCCCTTGTTCATGATTGCAATGCGGTCAGAAACTGCAAGCGCTTCGCTCTGGTCGTGGGTTACAAAGATAAAGGTGATTCCGATTTTGTCGTGCAGACGGTCAAGCTCAACAAGAAGGCTTGAACGCAGTTTTGCGTCGAGGGCAGAAAGAGGCTCGTCGAGCAAAAGCACTTTCGGTTCGTTTATGAGAGCTCTGGCAATAGCAACACGCTGCCTTTGTCCGCCAGAAAGCTGATTCGGCTTTTTGTACATGTGTTCCTCAAGCTGAACCAATGACAGATATTTGAGGACTTTTTCTTCAACAGTAGCATTGTCGATTTTTTTTAAGCGGAGAGAAAATGCAACGTTTTCAAAAACTGTCATATGCGGAAAAAGCGCATAAGACTGAAAAACCGTATTAGACTGCCTTTTGTTTGGCGGAAGTCCTACGACGTTTGTATCATCAAAAAGAACGGCACCGTCATCAGGATTTTCAAATCCTGCAATAATCCGTAGAAGTGTCGTTTTACCACAACCTGATGGACCTAGCAAAGTGAAAAATTCACCTTGATTAATCGTAAAATTAATGTCATTCAGCGCAATAAAATCGCCAAATTCTTTCGATACGTGGTCAATCTTTACCTGACTACCGTTCAATGTGAGTACCTCTTTTTTTTTACAGCCCGACTTCTGGGGGTTTTGATGAATAACAGAAAAACTGCATAAAAATTAAAATATGATTATTAGCCCAAATTGTCTACACATTTTTTAAAAGTTTTATAAATTTTATTTTTTATTTTACACAGACTTCGAGCTTTACAGTTTAATGTCATTACTGAACTTGTCCCATGTCATTATCTGGCTTGACCCGATAATCTATTGAAATTTTACAGCAGCCGTTCAAGAGCCATAAATAAAATGGTTCCGCCAAAAATGCTTATCATGCTGTTGCCTTTCCATAGATGTAAAATAATTGTTGCCAAAACTCCGGCGATTGCAGGAATTCCCCATGGTGAAGAGCTAAAGGTCATGTATTTTGGATCGGCAAGGCAATAGATGATTAAAACACCGATTACCATTGCAGGAATATATTTTTCAATAAACGAAAGAACCTTAGGCGGCTTTTTTCTGCTGAAAAGAATAAACGGAAAAGCCCTCAGCAGATACATAAGGGCTGCGGTTACAAGTGTTGCAATAAGTGCCTCTGAAAGTGTAAGTCGCATTTATTTTTCCTCCGTTGAGCTTGATTCTTCTGTTGTTTTTGTATGTTTTATTACAGTAATTCCGCGCACTAAAATCAAAACTGCAATTCCAAGCGAAAGAGCTACGATCAAAATCTGCTGCGATGGAAGATAACCGAATTTTGAAAGGACGATTGCCGCTATTGCCGTGCAGATTCCGCAGAGAGAAGGAAAAAGGTCTTTGCTTTGTTTAATCTGTTCAATCATAAGCACAATAAAAAGCGAGTTGAGCGCAAAATCAACGCCTGTAAAGTCGAAAGGCAAAAAAGTTCCTAAAAGAGCTCCGATTACGCTGCCCAAAAGCCAGTAAGACCAGTCGAGAGCGGCAATAAGACTGTAAAATTCACCGTCTTTTTCTCCAAGCGGAACCTTGCTTGTTGTGATGAGCGCATAAGTTTCGTCAGTAAGAGCAAAAATCAAAAAAGGCTTCCATTTTCCGACACGCCTTTTGTCATATTTTTTTAGAAGCGAAAGTCCGTAGACAACATGCCTGATTCCTACAAAAAACTGTGTTACCAGAAATGCTGGAAGCGGAGCGCCTGCTGCCATAAGGCTTATTCCGATATATTGCCCTGTTCCGGAAAAAATTGTCATTCCCATAAAAAGGGCAAGCCACCACGGGTAACCGTTGTTTACAACCATCAATCCAAAAGGAATTCCAATAGAAATATAACCAAAAAAAATAGGAAGCGTAAGTTTTGCGCCTTTGCAAATGCTGTCTTTTTTTAACATAGAGGCGAGTATAGCACTTTTTACTGTTTGATAAAATATGTTTTGTATGCTAGAATTTTTTGAAAAGTTTGAGCTGGAGGAAATCTCTAAAAATGACTGCGATTATTTTTGGACTTTTGCTTATTTCGTTTTTTGTATGTGCTGCCTTGCCGCAAGGTTTAGGCTGGGGAGATTTTATAATTTCCGCGCTAAAAGGCGTTGGCCCTTTGGTTGCTGTTCTTGCCGGTGTTGCCGCCTTTTTTATAGGTTTTGCCGACATTCAGGACAAAAAAGAAGCCCGCAGAGAAGAAAAAGAAGCCTTTGAAGAAGCAAAAAAATCTGAAGAAAACGATTAGCTTTATAAAAGACGATTTTCTTAAAAATTGTTGTTTTAATGGCTTTTTAGAGAGTTTTCGTTCTCGTTTTTATTGACCAAAATCAATAAAAATTTTAATATTTATATCCCCGTATATGCGCAGATAAAAGCTTCAATATCTGCGGAGTGTGATTTTTGAAGATGCAATCAAAATGAACACAAGAGACTTTTTAGTACAAGGTATATACAAATGAAAACTTTATTCGTAAAAGATTACGAGCAGAAACGCGACTGGTACATCATCGATGCTGCCGGCAAACCGCTCGGACGCGTTGCAGCAAAAGTTGCAGCAGTTGTTCGTGGTAAGAACAAGGCTTCTTACACTCCAAACCAGGCAATGGGTGACTTTGTTGTTGTTATCAACGCTGACAAAGTTGTTGTTTCTGGAAACAAAGCATCTGACATGCTTTATCGCCATTACACAGGCTATGTTGGCGGTCTTCGTGAGTATTCGTTCGAAAAGCTTATCGAAAGAAACCCAACCGAACCTCTTTCACGCACAATTGCAGGCATGCTTCCAAATGGACGTCTTGGACGCAAAATGATGGACAGTGTAAAGATTTATGCAGGTTCTGACTACCCACATAAGGCTCAGAATCCAAAACCGCTTGAAGTTTAAGTCAGGAGTCTATGATGGTTAAGAATATTGCAATTGGAACAGGTAGAAGAAAGACAGCTACTGCACGTGTATTTCTCCGTGACGGTAGTGGAAAAATCGTTGTAAACGGAAAAGATGTTGCTGAATACTTTGATTCAGAAGAACAGGTACGCAGAGTACATCAGCCGCTTCTTGTTACAAGCAACGAAAATAAATTTGACGTTTTGATTAACGTTGTTGGCGGCGGATTGAACGGCCAGGCAGATGCTTGTCTTCACGGACTTTCACGCGCCTTGCTTCAGGTTGATCCTGATGCCCGCACATCGCTTAAAGCTAACGGATTCCTTACTCGCGACAGCCGCATGGTTGAACGCAAAAAGTATGGTCAGCGCGGTGCTCGCCGTCGCTTCCAGTTCTCAAAACGTTAGTTTTTATTCTGTACAATATGTACAAAATTTCGCTTTTGGTTTTTCTTTTTGTGGAACAGCCGGAAGCGAAAAAGCTTTCGGAACACAAATGCGCATAAGTGCTATAAAACAGACTTCATCGGACATTGTAGAAATTGCAACGGACGGCGGGTCTGTTTTTTTTGTAAGGTTTGCTTTTCTCTATTCTGTCAAACCAGAAGAATTTTTTGTTGGCGCAGAATTTTTTGAAGACAGGGAAATGGAAATTGTAGACGCCGCTTTAGCTTTTGTTGCGGAATGCAAGGCGGAAGAGTATCTTGCCCGCTGTGAGCAGTGCAGGGCTGGACTTGAAAAAAAACTTTTTCAAAAATCACATTCAAAGCAGTCAATAAAACAGGCCTTGGATTATCTTGAGGAAAAAAATCTTCTCAACGATCTTCGTTTTTCTGAAATCTGGCTTAGAAATCATGCTGTTGCAAAACCTCAGGGACGGATAAGGCTTTTGAGTGAGCTTATTTCGCGTGGAATAAAAACAGGCGATGCAAAAAAAGCCGTTGATGATTTTTTTAAGGTGAATGATGAAATTCAACTTTGCCGCAGAGCGTATAAAAAAGCGTTAAAAAATGGAAAAAAAGATGAAAAACTCATAAAATACTTAATGGATTCTGGTTTTTCCTATAAACTGATACTTTCTGTTGCAGACGAAGAATAACTTATTTTGTAAAAAGGAAAAGAGGCTTGAGATGTTAAAAAAAACTGACAAACCGGAAGTTTTTTCGGCACTTGAAGTTGCAAATATCTGCGGTGTTGTAAATCAGACTGCGATAAACTGGATAAAAGGCGGTCATTTAAAGGCTTTTACCACGCCAGGCGGACAATACCGCGTTTATCCCGATGATTTGGCTTCTTTTATGAAAAGTCGCGAAATGAGAATTCCTGAGCATCTTGCTAAAAAATGTGCAGGAAACTTTTATGAACACGGCGATATTCTTATTGTTGATGATGATAAGGGCTTAAACTGCGTAATTGCAAAATTCTTGCAGAAAAAATATGAATCTTTTGGAGTTGAAATTTTTCAGGCTTTTGACGGTTTTGAAGCCGGAGTTTTGATGACAGAAAAACATCCGAAAATTTTAATTCTCGATCTTGATTTGCCGGGCGTTGACGGATTTAGCCTTTGTAAAAAAATTCGTGAAAATGAAAATTTCGGAAAGCCGATGATTTTTGTTGTGACGGCTCTTGAAGATGCCGAGTCCGAAAAACGTGTAAAAGAACTCGGCGTAAATTATTTTTTCAAAAAACCTCTAAACTTGATTGAGCTTGCCCAGATTCTTGATGAAAATTCTTAGTTAGAATTTTCCGTATGAAAGAAGCGGGGTCTGTCCAAAGGCGGAAGCCGGATTTTTTATTGAAGAAAAACCTTCCAAAAGAATAGAACGCAGGCTTTCGCTTTTTTCGTATCTAAAATTCTTGAACGAAATATTGTCTGACTCAAAATCTGTTTTTATGGATTTTTTTGCTTCGTCAAAAGTAAAAATTTCGTCAATAAGACCGTTTTCTTTTGCCTGTTTTGCCGAATAAATGCGTCCGTCCGCTATTTTCTGGACATCTTTTATATTCATATTGCGGCTTTCGCTTACAATCTGTGTAAACTGCTCGTATGCCTCGTCGGAAAGGCTCTGCATAATCTGAATCTGTTCTTCGGTCGGCTTTTCGTTGTAGTTAAGCATATTTTTGTTCTTGCCGGTATGAATCGTAATCGACTTTATGCCTATTTTCTCGAGAAAGTCCGTTGCATCGATTGAACTTGCGCTTATTACTCCGATTGAACCTGTAATCGTGTTGCGGTTTGCATAAATTTTATCTGCAGCGCAGCCAATGTAATAGCCTCCGGAAGTTGCCATTTCTGCAAAATACGCATAGATTTTTTTCCCGGTTTCCTTGTATTTTAAAAGTTCAAGATATGCTTCGTCGGCATGGTAAACTGTTCCGCCTGGAGAATTTACGTATAGGAGAATTCCTGCATTTTTTTTGTCATTTTTGAGTGAGCGAATCGTATTCAAAAGCCATTTTTGGCTGTACTCGCTTCCTTTTTCCTGAATTACACCCGAAATATTAACGACTGCAATGTAATAATTCGAATCTTTGTTGTAAGAAAAACTGTTTTGCGTCTGCTGTTCAGGTTCTTTTGATTTTTTTGAAATAGAAAAAAGATCCGTTGAGGAAACCTTAAAAACTCCCATCAAGATTGAAATCAATGTAATTGTCAGCAAAACGGCAAGTCCGTATTTTGTGTTTTTTTTGTTCATTTTGTATGCTCCAGCTTAAATAAAGTCACTTTCTGTAAGAATTCCTGTGCGAAGCGCGTGCATTTTTAAACTTTTGTATGCATTTGTAAAAGACATATATTCATAAGGCTGAATCCACAGCTGCAAAATTCCAAATGTAAGGGCAGAAAGAAAGTGCCACCCAAAAAAACTTATGCACATGACAAAAATGTCTGCCTTAAAACCTTTTGTAAGCGTTTTGCTTATTTGCATTGCTTTTGCAACTCCAATTTTTGGATTTTCGGCAAGTACAAAAAACATCTGCGAGTAAGAAAAAGCCTTTACGATTCCAGGAATAAAAAACAGAAAACTCCAAAGCACGACCCAAAGCATAAACCAAAGACCTGCAAGCGCGCCTTTAAACCAGTGCGTAAAACCACGCAAATATTCGGAGAACGAGATTTTTTCCAAAGTTTTAAAATATTCATTGTAAAGATGGCACTGCGCAAGAATTAAAATTCCTGTGATAGAAATTGTCAAAATCGAAAAAAGCAGGCTTATGCCAGAGTCAGAAATTGTAGAAACGCTAAAAGCATAATCGTCCGCAAAATCGTCTTCCGTTTCGTAAATCCAGGAAGCAGTTTGTGCGTAGGCTGAATTGTCTGCTGTTTGTGAAGTATGAATTTCGGAGCTTGTGCCCAAAAAAAGCAGTATGAATGTGGTAATCAATGTTGCAAGAACTGGGACAGTCCTTCTGCCGGCAAGCTGTTTTTTTGCAGTCTGTTTATAAAGTTTTCTGTTAAACATATTATTCTCCAAGCATTTGCGAATAGTAACGGTTTTCGATTTTGTCTTCCGAAATGCCGCATTTTGAAAGCATTTTTAAAAGTTTTTCACGTGATTGAGATACTGTTTTTTCGCTGTTGTTCTCAGAAAGAATTTCAATTTCCAAAAAATCGCCGAGTTTTGCAACATGGCAAAGTTCAAGATTTGCGCCGTCGTAGTGCCAGCTGAGCACGTTTTTTTGCTTTTTTAGGGTTGTTTTAAATCCTGTGTCAAAAAGAAAGGCTTCGATTGCATCTGCATCTGAGAGAAAAAGTTCTTTTTCGTCGTTTACTTCGATGGAGGCTCCTTCTTTTTCGAGAATTTCTTTGCGTTTATAAGTAAAAATTACCGATTTTTGAGAAGTTGTCTGCGGCGCGTTTGGAACTTCCTGTGTGGAAAACGGAGTTTCTTTTCTAATGCGCACCTTGATTGATTTTCCGTTTATTGTATTTGAATAGTAAGTGTCGTCTTTTTCGACCGCTCCAGAAAAAGATGCAAATTTTTCGAGATTTTGAATTACAGATTTTCGGTCTAAGACGTGGGCTTTTAGTTCAATTTCGTACATTCTAGTAATATAGCACATTTTTTTGCAAAAGAGAATAAAATGTTTATTCTTAAGAAAACTACGTCTCATTTAAATTTGCCATAAAAATAAAAAGACTGTAAAATTGTGTAATTATGACAATAACTTTAAAAAATTCTAATTACGAAGTCGTGCTCAATACTCACGGAGCAGAAATCAATTCTTTCCGCGGAGCTGACGGCACAAAGTATGTTTTTGAAGGACCGGAATCTGTTTGGAAATTCCATGCGCCGGTTTTGTTTCCGCAAGTTGGACGCATAAAAGACGGCTTTTATACATACAACGGAAAGGAATATCATCTTGTAAACAACGGAATGAGCCGCGATCTGGAACATAAGATAATTGAGCAGTCAGAAACGGCTGCAACTTTTGAATTGACAGACAGTGCGGAAACTGCTGACAAATTTCCGTGGAAATTTAGCCTTAAAACTCATTATGAGCTTAAGGACGACGGACTTATTTTTACAACGACAGTAACGAATACTGATTCTTCTGCAATGCTGTTTTCTATCGGAAGCCACACCGCTTTCTGCTGTCCGCGCAACACAGATCCAGCCGGCACTGTAAATTCTGATTATCAGTATGAATTTGAAAAGAAAGAACCTTTGACGACTGTTTTGCTCAACGACGCAGCCCAGCTTGCTGTTGACGAAGAAGGAACTTCTCCTTGCACAAAACTTTACGGCGAAAAAGAAAATGGAATAATTCCGATTGACGCAAAAGGTTTTGGAAACGGACATTTCTTTACAAAAATTACTTCTGACTGGGTTGGTCTTCGCAACAAAAAAGACGGAAGCCTTGTAAAAGTTAATTGCAAAGGTTATCCGTACGTTATGGTTTGGCAGGGCGGAAAAGGCGAAGAAGGCGCTGCTGGTAACGGTTTTAACTGCATTGAACCTTGGTATGGAACTGCCGATGCTGAAAATACCGGACATGAGTGGGAAGAAAAGGCAGGCTTGATTTCTCTTGAGCCTGGAAAAAGTTTTACCGCTGACCAGTCGATTACGATTGAAAAATAATCGCAGCGTTTGACTTCATATATAACGGAAATTTGGGAAAATCTCCTGGTTTCCGTTATTTTTTTGCCTGAGAGGAATTCTGCAGATATTTTGCTTCGTATGTTTTGACTGGAAGCGGTGTAGAAAAGTAAAAACCTTGAAAAAGCTTGCAGTCCATTTTTGAGAGGGCGAGCATCTGGTTTTCTGATTCTACACCTTTTGCAATAAATTCCATTCCTAATGTGTTTGACATAGAAATCATCGTCTGTAGAATTATTTTATTTTTTCCAGAAACTTTTGATTCTGTCAGAAACGAAGTGTCCATTTTTATTCCATCGGCAATAAAGTCTTTTAGTACGTTGAGCGAAGAAAAGCCTGTTCCAAAATTGTCGATGTAGACTTTTATGCCGAGTTTTTTTAACTCAGAAAAAATTTCGATTGTTTTTTCAGGATTTTCAACCATTGCTGTTTCCTTAATTTCGGCTTTGAAATTTTGTGGCGAAATGTCGTATTTTTTTATGAGGTCGGAAAAGGTTTTTGTTATGTCTATAAAAAATTTGTCTTTGCTCGAAGCGTTTACAGAAATAAAAAGGTCAGAAAATCCTCTTTTTTTCCATTCGTGCAGTTTTTTTGCTGCAAGTTCCCAGACGTAGACATCGAGTTTGTAGATTAAACTTGTTCGTTCAAGAACATCCAAAAAAGAGCTTGGCGTTAAATTTTCATATTTAGGGTGGTTCCAGCGTACGACAGATTCAGCTCCGAGCACATTTCCGTCTTTGTCCATAATCGGCTGAAGCTGAATCGAAAACTGTTTTTCGTTCAGTGATTTTTCAAAATCGTTTACAATGTCTTTTTCCATGAGCATTTTTTCCATCATCGATGAATTATAAAATGAAAAAATTTGGTTGTCAGAATTTTTGATTGTATCAACTGAAATTTTTGCTTTGTCGTAAATGGACTGAACGGTTTCTTTTTTATCGTAAATTTCGTAAATTCCTGCCACAATTTGAATGTTGTAAAGAGTTTTTTCGATTATGCAACTAACTTCGTTAAATGCTTCCTCGAAAATATCTTTGTCAAAATTCTGTTTTTCCATAAAAATTGCAAATTTATCGTCTGCGATGCGTCCAATTATGCTTTTCTTGTAACAGAGCCTTTTTATAACTTCGGTTTGATTTTGCAAAACAGAATCGCCGACTTTTTCGCTGTAAATTGTGTTTATAAGTTTAAAATCTTTTATGTTTGTACAGATTAAAATCGGGTTTTTGTAAGTGTTTTGGTTCAAGGCTTCCTGCATTTTTTTGAAAAAGCCGGAACGATTTAAAAGTCCTGTGAGCAGGTCGTGATTTGCAATGTAATTTTTGCGTCTGGATTCCAGCGTTTCTTTTGTTTTGTCCTGAAGCCTTAGGTATGAGCCGATGTTTGAATTTGAAATGAAAAAATCCTTGTATTCGGTAACGTAATACCGTTCTTCCCCGTTGTCGAGTTTTAGGGAAAGTTCTGAAGGACGGGTTTTTAAAAAGTTCTGCCGGAATTCCTTTGCAAAATTTTCAAGGTTGTCATTGGATTTTTTTAAGACGTTTTTTGCGGCAGAATTTGCATAGATTAAATTTTCCGAAGAGTCGTAGCAAAAAATAATGTCTTTTATGGATTCTGTTATGGCGCTTAGAGGCCCGATTAAAACAGGAGAAGAAAAATCCTTGTTCACGTAACTTGCTATAAAAATTGAACTTGCAACGAGCATTAAAAGAGAAAAGTTTAGCGGCAAATTCAGCGAATTAAAAATATAATTTGCAATTAAAACTAAGCTTTCGCTTGTTAAAATTGCAATGTATTTTACTTTGTTATACGAAGGCGCTTTTACAATGCTTGAAATTAAAAGGGCAACCGAAGAAAAACTTAAAATTGCGCAGAGTAGTTTATGAAATCCAAATTTTGAAGTGAATTCAATTCCCCAATAAAAAAATCCTGCCTTCGTGCGTGCTGGAATAAGGTCAAAAATAATCTGGACTCTGGCATTTGCAAGAAGCAGAACGCTGTCGATAAAGCACAAAATAAAGTACAGTTCTTTTAGAAAGCCGATTTTTTTTGTCGTGTTTGTAAATGCATGATTAAAAGAAAATGTCAGATAGTATGTCCAAATTGAGCATACTTTAAAAGCACAGAATAAAATGAGAGCTTTTGTGTGGAATTCCGACATCAAAAACAGCGAATAGGTGAACAGCATTGCAGAAATTGCGCATATTACAAAAATTGTCGGTTCTTTTGCGTCAGTCTGCGCTTTTGAAATTGCACGGACAAAGCGAAGCAGAAAAATTGCCGAAAGAAATGAAAAGGCACTGAAGATTTTAAAGAATATGTATAAATTCATTTTGTGCCTCCGAGCGTATTTGTTTTTGAAATATAATTGCTTTCAAAATCTGCAACAGAAATCGGTTTTGAGTAAAGATAGCCCTGAAAAAAATCGCAATTGAGATTTTTTAAAAATTCGGCTTGTTCTTTATCTTCAACTCCTTCGACAATAATTTTAATTCCGAGCTTTTGAGCCATTTTTATAACGGCTTCGAGAATTTTTTTGCTCCGTTCTTCATGTTTTGTTTTTGACAGGAACATCATATCGATTTTTAGAATATTTATGCTGATGTTTTTTAGAATTGTCAGAGAAGAATAGCCAGTGCCAAAATCGTCCATTTCGATTATAAAGCCGAATTTTTGCAGTTCTGTAATAATTTGTTTATGAAGCTTTAAATCGTGAACCAATGCAGTTTCTGTAATTTCAAGCTTGAGTTTCTGAGGCGGAATTCCGTATTTTATTACAAGAGAAGTAAAAGTTTTGTATAAATCTATAAGATAAAAATCCTTTGCGCTTACATTTACCGAAATATGATAGTCGATTCCTAAAAATTGCCATTTTTGAAGAAGCTGAACAGCTTGTTCCCAAATAAACTTGTCGAGATTGTGAATTAGCCCGTTGTCTTCAAGAATTTTTATAAACGAATTTGGAGAATGAATTGCGCCGTTTTCTGTTTCCCAGCGAACAAGAGCCTCTGCTCCAACAACTTTTTCGTCTGAGCATCTAACCTGTGGCTGAAGATACATTTTTAAATGTTTGTTTGCCAGGGCGTTGTTAAATGCGTTTATTACGTCACGATTTTTTTTCAAATTTGAAAGCAGGTCGTTGTCGTAGTAGGCAACGTTTGCCGAATAGTTTTCGGAAATATTTTTTATTGCCAAAACTGCTTTGTCAAACATTGAGCTGACTTTTTCGTTATTATCAGTGATTTTGTAAATCCCTACAAAAATATGAAGTTTGTAGTTTAAAGAATCAGTAAGTTTTTCAAGTTCCTTGATTTTTTGCAAGGCGTTTAGTTCGTCAACTTCAGTTTTGTTCATAAGAATTGCAAAACGGTCGCCTGTAATTCTTCCTGTCAAAACAGCTTTATACTGGCTTTTTTGAAGAGCTTGGGCAAATTTTCTTAAAAACTCATCTCCTTTTTCTGAACCAAAAAGGTCGTTTACAAGTTTAAAGTTTTTAATATTCGTACAAATCATATAATAAGGAGAATCTGGATTGCTTTTTAAGATTTTTTCTGTTTCTGCATAAAACGCTTCTCTTGTTAAAAGCCCTGTCAAAGCATCGTGTGTCGAATCGAAAAGTTCTTTGGCCGCCTTGTTTAGTTCTTCCGTAATATCGCTCAATTTTAAAATATAGCCATAAGCTTTTTTCTGACTGTCGAGAAGATAACTGAACTCTTCTGACAGTGTAAGAGTTTTATTGTTCTGCTTTATTTCTATATTGCGTTTTACAAAATCTTTGCGGAGAGCGAGGAGAGATTTTAGTTCATTTAGAATTTCATTTTTTGCCAAAAAGAATTTTTTCGCTGTATTATTTGAATAAATGCATTTCCGTTCAAGGTTAAAGCAAAAAATTCCAATGTTGATGTTGTCGGACAGCTGCTTGAGCATTTCGTTCTGAATGTTTCGCGGAATAGAAAAAAGTGTAAAATATGAGCAGATAATCGAAAAAATTGAATAAAAAAGAACTGAAAAATCAAGATAACTTTTGGATTTTAGAAAAATGATGTTTACGACAAATGTAATAAGGAAAACTGCAAAAACCAAAATGTATTTTGATTTATAAAATCTGTTGGTTTGAATTATTTTTTTTAGAAGAATTGCAAAAATTACTGCCGAAAGCAAAATGCAGAGGCAAAGGTGAATATAGAACACAAAAAAATATTTTGCGGTCCAGCACAAAAAAATGTTGTGATTTATATAAAGGTCTGAAAGTTCAAATTCATGATGAAAAAACGGATTGATGATTAAAATAAAAGCGTCAACTAAAAAAACATAAAGCCAAATTTTCTTGAAAACCGTGATAAATTTTTTGTGTTTTTGAGATGACGGCATTTCTGTAAAGATAAATATAAAATCAGCCAGAAGAACTATCAGAAAATGAATGCTTATATGGTAAAGACTGATTATAAAATAGGCGAACCAAAGTGTAGTTGTAAGGAGAGAAATATTGTAAAAAACTGTGGACGCAATAACCCCGCAGTGAAGATTGAAAAGACTTTTTGACAGCGGACTTTTGTTTTGCTTTAAGTAAACGCAATAAACTCCAATAAGCACTATAAAAATGCTCGAAAGAGTCATGTAAACAGTTTTCAAATAAAATCCTCGATTTAACTTTTTTAAATTTGACGTTCTAACAGATTTTTATTATATACCAAAAAAATAAAATTGCGAACTTTTATTTTAGATTTTTTTAAATCTGTCTTCCGGGCATTTTTCAAAATATTGAAAAAGTCTTTCCCGCGCGTCTTCGTTGGTTTTTGCATTTAGCATTTGTGTTTTAAAATAACCGGCAAAACTAAAATTTTGACAATAATATGAAAAAAATCTTTGGAGACGTGTTTGAAAAAATTCTGGCGGCTGAAACTTTTCGATGTCGGAAATAAAATCAAGCGCAAAATTGAGCATATCGAGCTTTTCTTCTGGCAGAATGCCTTTTAATTTTGCAAAAATCCATGGCTGTGAAGCTGCCGCCCTGCCAATCATGACTCCGTTTACGTGAGGAGCGCATTTTATGGCGTAATCAAGGCTTTTTTTGTCTTTTATTTCGCCGTTTACGATTATTGGAATTTGAGGATAGCGCAGAGAAAGTTTTTCTGCGTATTCGTAGCGTGGAAGAGCACGCGCAAATTTTTCTTTTTGGGTGCGCGGGTGCAAGGTTAGCTGCTGAACTCCTTCAGAAACCAGCATATCCGTAAAATTAAGAAATCCGCTTTCGGTAAAGTTGTCTGCTCCGAGCCTAAGCTTGACTGAAAGCCGCGATGTGGGTTTTCCGTCTTTTGCACAGTTTTCGAGTGCGGACTTTACTTTTCTGACCATGTTTTGAGTTTCTGCTATTGGTTTTAGCATCCAAGAAATTCCTGCTCCAGTGTTTGCGATTTGCGGAGCGGAACAGCCCATGTTTATGTCGATTCCAATGCCTGAAAGCTCAGAAAGAATTTGCGCTGCCTGAGCCATTGGCTCTGCGGTAGTTCCTGTAATTTGCCAGACAAGTTTTTGGGACTCTGGAGTGTCGCCGGTAATCGTGTAGAATTTTTCAAACCGGCCTTTGTGCAGAAGCGACGGAGCGTTTATCATCTCGTTGAAATATTCATCGCAGCCACCGAATTTTTGTACGCTGCGTCGGAATGCTTCGTGGCTGAGAGTTGCCATTGGAGCAAGTAAAAATTTTTTGTCCATAAAAGTAAAATGTCCTTTTTTTTGAAAAAACTGAACGCACCAGCGCTGGGAACCCCGAAGTTGCGGCGGTAATGAAATTGCCGC
>NZ_DBJD01000096.1:24701-29661 GCF_002297065.1 Treponema sp. UBA785
TTTGGATTATCGCAAGGGCGGCGTCCAGAAATTCTGCTTCGAGAGTTTCTATTTTTCCGCTGTCGACTGCCTGGCTTATTTTTGGGTCAATCGGGATTTTTGCAAGGAGCGGAATGTGGAATTCCTGGGAAATCTGCTCGACGTGGCTGTCTCCAAAAACTTTTATCTTTTTGCCGCAGTCCGGACACTGGACATAACTCATGTTTTCGATTAGTCCATAAACAGGAATTTTCATTGTCTGCGCCATTTTTACGGCTTTTTCGACGATTACACGGACAAGCTGCTGCGGACTTGAAACGATTATGATTCCGTCGAGAGGAATGCTCTGAAAAACCGTAAGAGGAACATCGCCTGTTCCTGGAGGCATATCGACAAACATATAGTCAACGTTGTCCCAGAAAACTTCTTCCCAGAACTTTTTTACAAAGCCGTTTATCATTGAGCCGCGCCACAAGACAGGATCGTTTTCGTTTTTGAGCAGGAAATTCATGCTCATAAGCTGGATTCCGGATTCTGTCGTTTCCGGAGCGATAAGGCCGGTTTCGTCGCAGTAGACTCTCTCGCCGTTCGACCCAAAACTAGTCGGAATTGAAGGGCCTGTGATGTCTGCGTCTAAGATTGCGGCTCTAAGTCCTTTTTTTGCGGTTTTTGACGCCAAAAGCGAGGTTACGAGGGATTTTCCAACTCCGCCTTTGCCAGAAACTACACCGATTACGTGTTTGACTGTGCTTTTTGGATGCAGATGAAATTTTAAATCTTTTGATTTGCAGTTTGAACTGCAGGTTGAACAATTGTGAGAGCAGCCTTCTTCTGACATGTATTTGCCTCTTTGTTTGTAATCATTCTAAAAAATATGTCTGACCATTGTAATAGAATATTTTTTTGTTTGCTATAGCGTTTTCTTCCTGATTTTTTGTTCCGATAATTATTAAGTTATGGAAAATAAAAAATATAAAACCGTTTTGATTGGAACTGGCCGGATTGGATTTTTGCTCGGATTTGATAAAAAACGTGAACAGCCGGCAAGCCACACTATGGCGCTTTTAAAAAATAAAAAAATTGAGCTTTTTGCTGCCTGCGACACTGACCTGGAGCGGTTAAAAATTTGGCAAAAATACGTAAAAAGACATGGCTCTGAAGGGCTTGTTTTTGAATCGGGCAGAGAACTTTACAAAAATATAAAAAAAATTGATATTGCGGTGGTTGCCGTAAATGAAAGCGCGCATTTGGAAGAATGTATCCGCGCGATTGAGGCACGGCCGAAACTTGTGATTCTTGAAAAACCTGTTGCCTTGAATTCTTTTGAGGCGCAAAAAATTGCGGACTGTGCGGAAAAAAACAAAGTTCCTGTTATGGTGAACCACGAGCGCCGTTTTGACAAAAATTATGCGCTTGCAATGCAATGGATGGAAAAAATCGGGAAAATTCAAAGGGTTGAAGCCGAACTGGATTCTGGACTGCGCATTTACGCAAAAGAATTTGAAAAAGACGGAACTTACAGCCTCTTGCACGATGGAACTCATCTTGTTGATATTGTGCGGTTTTTGTGCGGAACTGAACTTGAAAAACCCGTGATTACAGGCGTTTTTAAGGACGAGAAAAAAATTGTGCGGAATTTTTGCGCGCATTACAGTTTTTGCAAAAGCGAAAAATTTGGAGAAATTCCTGAAATTTGCATAAAAATGAGCGGACGTTCAAAATTTTTTGAATTTAGAATTGAAATTTTGGGAACAGAAGGGAAAATCTGCATTGGAAACGGAATTGCCGATTTTTATTTGAGAAAACAGAGCAAGCTTTATACAGGATTTTATTCGCTTGAAAAACAGAAAGCAAGGCTGCCTAAAAAAACTCAGTATTTTTCTGGAATGGTGGAAAACGCAGTTGATTTTTTGGACGGAAAAATGCCGCTTTTAAGTCCGTTGAAAGAGGCGACTGCTGATTTGAAAGTTCTGGAAGAAATTAAGGAAAAACTGTAAACGCACAAAAGATTGGAGTGGCCGCAAGGCGGGTGCGAAGCACCGGAGGCGCGTAAGACGCCGTAGCCACGGAAAGCTTGGTTTTTGCAAGATTCTTGCAAAAATGTGCCCAAAAAAAAGTGGAGATAGCCGGATTCGAACCGGTGACCCTCTGATTGCGAACCAGATGCTCTACCAACTGAGCTATATCCCCATGAGTAAAGAGTAGCACATTTTCCTAAATTATTCAATACAATCAGTATTGAAATTGCTTTTCTGAATTTGTATAATAGATAAATTACACAAAAATTTAATTGATTTTTTTAGGGGATTTAAAATGGCTTATTATTTTGAAGAACCTTCGCACACTTTTGGCGAATATCTTTTGGTTCCTGGCTATTCTTCTGCGGAATGTACTCCAGACAGAGTTTCATTAAAGACTCCGGTTGTAAAATTCAACAAAAAAGCTGGCGAGACTTGTCCGCTTACAATGAATATTCCAATGGTTTCTGCCGTAATGCAGGCTGTTTCTGACGACAAGCTTGCAATTGCGCTTGCGAAAGAGGGCGGAATCAGTTTTATTTTTGGAAGCCAGACAATCGAAAACCAGGCTGCTATGGTCGCACGCGTAAAGGCTTACAAGGCAGGTTTTGTAACTTCTGACTCAAATATTCGTCCGGAGCAGACTTTGGAAGAAGTTGTAGAATTGAGCGCAAGAACAGGCCATTCAACTGTCGCTGTTACAGAAGACGGAAGCCCGAACGGAAAACTTCTTGGAATTATTACTTCAAAAGATTTTAGAATTGGCCATTGTCCGGCAGGTTCAAAGGTAAAAGACTACATGACAGGTCTTGAAGATTTGGCGACTGGCAAAGAGGGAATTGATCTTTCAGAAGCAAACAATATTATTTGGGAGAAAAAAGTAAACCAGCTCCCGATTGTTGATAAAAATGGAAATCTTGTGAGCCTTGTTTTCCGCAAGGATTATTCAACTCACGCAGAACATCCGAACGAGCTTCTTGATTCTAAACAGCGTTACATTGTTGGCGCGGGAATTAACACACGCGACTACATGGAACGCGTTCCAGAACTTCTCAAGGCAGGGGCAGACGTTTTTGTTCTTGATTCTTCGGAAGGTTTTTCTGAGTGGCAGGCCCGCGCTCTCAAGGATTTGCATGCGGCTTTTCCTGGAATTAAAGTTGGCGCTGGAAACGTTGTTGATGCGGAAGGCTTTAACTTTTTGGCAGATGCTGGAGCGGATTTTGTAAAAATCGGTATTGGCGGCGGATCAATCTGTATTACACGCGAACAGAAAGGAATTGGCCGCGGACAGGCGACTGCAACAATCGAAGTGGCAAAAGCACGCGATGAGTATTTTAAGAAGACTGGAATTTACGTTCCTGTTTGTTCTGACGGCGGAATTGTTCACGATTATCATGTAACTTTGGCTCTTGCAATGGGCGCAGATTTTGTAATGCTCGGACGCTATTTTGCACGTTTTGATGAATCTCCTTCAAACAAACTCGTAATCAACGGAAACTATGTAAAAGAATATTGGGGCGAGGGGTCAAACCGCGCGCGCAACTGGCAGAGATACGACCTTGGCGGCAAAAAAGGCATGGCGTTTGAAGAAGGCGTGGATTCTTACGTTCCTTATGCTGGACATTTGCACGACGGAGTTGGAATGACTCTGAGCAAGGTTGTGCACACAATGTGCAACTGTGGAGCGCTTTCTATTCCAGAATTGCAGGAAAAAGCAAAAATTACACTTGTTTCGCCAGTTACAATTCAGGAAGGTTCAGCTCACGATGTGACTGTAAGAAATACAACAAGCGTTCAAAACTAAATTTTTCTTTTTAGTTGAATATATGCTAGTCAAAAGCCCGGTTCGTCATATAAAAGCTGTCGAATTCGGGCTTTTTTTGTAATTTTAAATTTTATTCAAAAAGTCTGCTGATATTTACGAATATTCGCGAAAAATTTTGTATTCAACAATTCTGTGTTTTTTAATAAAATGGATTTTGAAATTTTGCTCGCGGAGAAAAATTATGGAACAAGACCTTGCTACATTACAGCTTATTTCTAATACGCTCAAAGAAGATCCGAACGCAAGTCAGCGGGTTTTGGCAAAAAAAACAAATGTATCGTTGGGAATGATGAATGCGATTTTGGGGCGGTTTGCCGAACGTGGCTGGATAATGCTTACAAACGTGAATAAAAGAAAATTCGCTTATGCTTTGACAAGCGAAGGAATGAGAGAACTTCGGGAACGCGGAAAGATTTTTGTAGAAAAAACTTTTAAAATTGCAAATTCGTATAATCAAATAATGACAGACGAAGTTGCGCTTGCAAAAAAGCATGGAAAAACGAAGGTTGTGCTTTACGGAGAAAGCTATGTAAAGTTTCTTCTGGAATACGCCTGTACAAAGAATAAAATTGAATTTGAAAAAGTGTCTGGATTAAAAGAGCATGAGATAAAAAACAACGAATATGCCCTTGCCGGTGAAATGAATGATAAAGAAACAAAAGAAAGGCTTTTAAAGGCAGGCTGTACGGATATTCTGGAAATGATACAGACAAACTCGTCCGAAGATAAGGTTTTTTAAAGAAAAGTTTTTAGGATTTTTTTTTACAGGGAGTTTTATGGAATACTATTGCTTAATGGTAAGAACCGGCGAAGAGGAAGAATTTAAAAAGAAGGCGCAGAAAGCATTTTGTGAGCAGGCTTGTACGGCGGAACTGTATTATTTTCAGCGTACTCTAAAAACAAATCAGGGAAAACCGTATGAAAAACCTCTTTTTCCGGGATACTTGTTCTTTCAGACAGAAAGTTTGACACCTCAGATTATACAAACATTAAAAAAAATTGACGGTTTTATAAGAATTCTCCTTGATAATATAAATCCGATAGAAATTTTAGGAACACAGCTGGAAGAATTAAGACTGTTTATCGGAAATGGCGAGCATTGGGGTATTTCAAAAGTTGAATTTATGCCAGAAAAAAA
>NZ_DBJD01000045.1:0-6921 GCF_002297065.1 Treponema sp. UBA785
CGCCGCCTTTTTTCACCATGTCGGTGAGCATCGCAAGAGCCGCTGTTGTTCCCGGGCAGCCCGCTCCGTCAAGACCGATTTCCTCAAGAATACGAGCAACCGAGTCGCCCACTTCTGGAGTCGGGGCAAGGGAAAGGTCGAGAATTCCAAAATCAACGCCAAGACGCTTCGCAGCCTCGCTTCCGACAAGCTGTCCAAGACGCGTGATTTTGAACGCCATCTTCTTGATTCCCTCGGCAAGCTCGTTGATTGGCTTTCCTTTATAGTCTTTTGCCGCCGCAAGAATTACTCCAGGCCCTGAAACTCCAACATTTATAACAGCGTCTCCTTCTCCCGGTCCGTGGAAAGCTCCGGCCATAAATGGATTGTCTTCCGGCGCATTGCAGAAAACAACGAGCTTTGAGCAGCCGTTCACCGCGCAGTCTTTGCTTGCCTCGGAAGTTTTCTTGATGATTTCGCCCATCAGCTTTACAGCGTCCATGTTGATTCCCGACTTTGTTGAGCCGCAGTTCACAGACGAGCAGACAAAATCAGTAGTTGCCAGAGCTTCCGGAATTGACTCAATCAGAATTCTGTCAGCTGGAGTTATTCCTTTCTGGACGAGAGCCGAAAATCCGCCGATAAAGTTTATTCCAAGCTCTTTCGCACATTTGTCGAGCGTTCTGCAGTATTCAACGTAGGATTTTGCGCCGCTTGCTCCGGCAACGAGCGAGATTGGAGTTACAGAAACACGCTTGTTTATGATTGGAACGCCGAATTCCTTTTCAATGTCCTGCCCGACTTTCACAAGATTTCCGGCCTTGCGCATTATTTTTTCATAGATTTTCTGGTTTGCAGTTTTTGCGTCCGAGTCCGCGCAGTCCAAAAGCGAAATTCCCATTGTTATGCAGCGCACATCGAGCTTCTGCTGCATGAACATATTAACGGTCTCCTGAATTTCAACAGGTGTAAAAAGCATATTTCCTCCAAAATAGGGCGTTTCGCCGCTTCGCGCCGCCGGGCTATCCGCGGTTCCGCTTTCGCTCCATTCAAAAATGATGAGATGCAAGCAAGCCGAACGCTATTTTTGAACGGCTCCGCCGCCGCTCCTATCCCTAACGCAAGGTCAATTCTATCTTAAAATGCATTGTTGTTCAAATAAATGTCGTTTTTTCACACTTGACTGTAATGCCTTCAAAAGTATATTATTATTCATACCCTTGGAAACTATAGGAGCTTTTTATGGCAGCAAACAATAAAGAAGAAAAAAAACTTAATCCGTTTGTAGAAGGCGTTCTTGGAGTTGCTTCTCTTGCATTGATTACAGTTGTAGGATTTTTTGTATTCTTCGCATTTGACATTCTTCTCTTGGATTTTGACCCAATCGGAAAACTCGTACAGTTGATTTTCTAATTTTTACTAAAAATCCGTAAGGAACTGAAAATTTGGCAAAAGACCGGCTCATTTTTTGAACCGGTTTTTTTTATTTTACAGAAAATTCACTTCAAAAAAATTACAATATTATTTTTCAATAACGACAAGGTTTCGTTCGCGTTCTTCGCCTTCTTTTGTGTTTTCGGTCAAAAAAGGAACAGTCAGTTTTTCAATTACGTATTTTGGTGAAGATGATTCCAAAGCTTCCATTTCTTCTTTTATTTTTTCGGCTTTTGCCTTGTAAGCCGCAAGTTTTCCGTTATCTTTTAAAATTCTTCGCAAAATTTTGAGCATTTTTTTGTCCAGCGGTCTAAAAGCCCTAAAAACACAAAGATCGAAGCGTTTTTGAGCAAGTCTTTCTGCCTGATTTTCTTCGATCGTAACATTTTCAAGATTCAGTTTTTGTGCACAGGTCAAAAGAAAATTGCATCGTTTTGACATTCTTTCTACAAGCGTAAAATTTAATGACGGAAAAGCGGTTGCCAGCGGAATTCCTGGAAGTCCTGCTCCAGAACCAATGTCCGCGAGCATAAGGTTATTGCAACCGAAAGAAAGTTCTGTTCCGGATTTTTCGACAAGACCGGCGCATAGGGCGGCGACTTTTTCTGCGCCGCTTAAACTGTCCAAAACATGGCGGATTGCAGTTTCGTCGTAGTCTTCTGTATTTATAAGGTCGAATTTTTCGTTAAACTCCAGAAGCGTTTTTATGTAAATGTCCATTTTTTCTTCAAGTTCTGGCAGCGGAAGCGTTTTTATTCCGCAAAAATCGCCTTTTTCAAAACCAAGCTGGACAAGTCCTTCGTGAAGATAATTCATAAAATGCCTCTTTTTGAATAAAAATTTTATTTTATAAAAAAAATAAAATCGAAACCGAAATTTCAGCTTCAGTTTTTACATGCTCAAAAGCAAATCTAGATTTGTTCCGTCTTTTTCCGCTTTTAATGTTACAAGATTTCCTGTCTTGTAGGCGTAAAGTTCACCAAGCTGGCATATTTTATACAGATACGACGAATTGTTTTTTTCTGTCTGAGAAAGCGCCGTCGTTGCGGTAAATTTGTTGCTTCCGTTGGTTGCTCCATCCGCCTTAAACAAAATATAAAAAGTTTCCGAAAGATTTTTTCCGTTTAACTGATATTTGCAGTCGCCGGTCAATAAAAAAGTTCCGTCAACTTGCGGCTCAGAGAAAAAAACAGTCTTGCAGGCAGGTTTTAGATTTTGACCGTTTACTAAAAATCTCAAAATCGACTGATTTTTTTGAGGAACTTTTAAAGCTTCGTTTTGAGAAAAAATTGCCGCATTTTGCGCAGAAGTTCCAATATTGCCATTTCCGATGGCTGCCTTTTTTAAGTTTTCAAGTTCCGAAAGAATTTGCCGTAAATAAATCGAATTTTGTGCGTTCAAAGCCAAATTTTTTGAGGAATTCAGCGAATTTGACGGATTCGTCTGGTTTAGCGAAGAACCGAGAAAAGAAAGTCCAGAATTTTCGCTGGAAAGACCGGAAATTTCTCCCAAAATCCCAAGACTGCTCAAATTTGAGAGGTCGCCTGCTGTAAGATAATTTTTTAATTCGGAAAGTTGAGCGTTTTTGCCAGAAAATGCCACCGCTGTAGAATTTTCTTCGGCTTCCAAATTTTTTGCGTCTGAATTTTCATTTTTTGAAGGAACTGCGTTTTTTGCGCTGGAAACTGCGTTTTTGCGTCCGGTATAAAATTCCTTATTTCCCGGAATATAAAAACCTTTTCCGATTGAAGGCGAAGAAATTGTCGGCATAGAAGTCGAAGGCATCTTCGGCTGAGCCGGAAGTTCCAGATTTTTTTGCGCAGAATTCTCCTGAGCAAAAATTGGATTTTCAACTTTTGCACTGAGAATCAAAATAAATGCGGCAGACAAAAAAACAGTTTTTTTACAGATTTTCAAGGCTTTCTTCCACATATTGCAATCTCTGCTGGAGGGCAGTGATAGTTTTTTCCAGACGATTTTTTTCTTTTTCGAGTTTTTGTCTTGGATCGTCATTTTTGTGCTGTTTCATAAGCTGGGCAACAGTGTCGGCAGGCTTTCCTTCAAGAATCTGCTGTTCAGCAGCCTGACGATCTTCCGATTTTTTTAATGACGCAACTTTTTTCATATTGTCAAAACCGATTGCCGGATTTACTTCCACCATTCCAACTTTTGTAATTTCTTTTGCAGTTGTGCGCGGCAGACACAAAACGCGGTCAAGATAATCCTCGTAACGAATATTTAACTTTTCGCAGAGAGCATGAGCCTGGCTCAAAAGCCTTCCAAATTCCTGCATCAATTTTCCGTTTACTTCTATATAATCGCGACGAATTTTTTCAGTCAATTCCTTTAATTCAGGAGATTCTTCAATCGAAATCTTATAAATTCCAAGACTTTCTGCTTTTTGAAGCAGGGCATGGAATTTAGCCCAAAAAGCCGCATTGTGAGCTTTTCCGCCGGCCATAATTTTTCCGCCGCTTTCGGCAAGTTTTTCTTCGTTTACAAGATGGTGAGTATATTCGTGAATCGCCGTATAAATAAGCTGATTGTCTTCCTTAAAATTTTTATTGTGCAGTAAAATTTCTCTTGTTTCCGGGTTGTAAAGTCCGTTTACCCTTGTCGATTCTTTTCCAGTCAAAATTACCTGAAAATCCAGTTCCGTCGGCTGAATTTCCAAAAGTTTTTGTTTAATAGTTTCGTTATCCATAAGTCGAATTATAGTCAAAAAAATTTAATTGGTCATTAAAAAAATGCTCAAGGCTTTCAAAAAACAATTTTTAAATTTTGAATTCCGGGCCATTTTTGCCTTGCAAAAACCGGGCTTTTCGCACTTCCGCGTCTTCGCGCTCCATTGTTTTGCCTTGCAAAACAACGCCTTCGGCGGTGCTACAATCCCTTGTCCAAATTTTGTATTTATTCCAAAAATCCCATCGAATTTAAAATAATGCTTGCCGCAACGGTCGCCGCTGTTTCGGTTCTTAAAATTCTGCAGCCCATCGAGCAGAGCGTAAAATTGTTTTTTTCCAGAAGGTCGCGCTCGTCGTCCGTCCAGCCTCGCTCGCTTCCAATTGCCGCAACAATTTTTGCCGAACCTTCTTTTTCCAAAAAACTGCGCAAACTTTCTTTTGGGCGGCGGTTGTCCAGGGCAATTAGCGAAGTTTCAAATTCTCTGTCGCTTTTTACAAGATTTATTGCTTCCGAAAGCGATTTTGCAACAACCAGTTCAGGAACATGAGTGCTTGCCGCCTGCGCCGTTCCGTCCAGAAGCATTTTGTATGCAGAGCCGTCAGAAACAACGTTTGAGTCAAGATAAGATTTTTCGGTCAATTTAGTTCCAGTCAAAATAACTTTGCGGCATCCAAGACCTGCAACATCGCGCAAAAGCCTTCTTAATTGAATTGGACGCGGAAAACCGATAATCAAACTGAGAGGATAAAGCGGTTTGCCGCGGGTTTTTGGCACAAAAGAAAAACTGATTTGTCCGTCGCCAGAAATTTCTGTAATTTGGGCAATTCCTGCCGCACCGCCAATAATTCCTGCATCAAAAGTGTCGCCAGTCGTTTTGTGCAAAACTTTTATAATATGCTGTGCCCGCTCATCGCTTTTATTTAACGGTTTTGAAATTTCTTCACTCGTAAAAAGACAAATATTCATAAAAATTCCTGGTGTCTAAGAAATCTCTTAGAATGACCTAATTTTAGATTTTTTTTATAGATTTTACAACGAAAAGAAATTTATAATAAACCAAGCTGTTGTTTTGCTTAAAAATTATCAAAAAATCGGAGCGGGCTAATGATGTTGTATAAAAAGAATTTGTTCTTTGTAGTTTTTACAACGCTTTTTCTCGCTTCTTGCGATTTAGATTTAAGTTTAACTACTGAAGCAACTTCTTCGACAGTTTCTTCTGCAACGTCCTCAACTGTTTCCTGGGATGCCTCTCAGAGCGATATTTTTGAGCTTTCGGCAGATGTAAAAACCGTAAACATTTCAAACGCAGTTTCCGGAAAAACACTTTATTTTGTAAGAAGAAACACCGGTTCGCAAACTATCAGTTCAACAAATACAAGAACTCTGACGGCTTCAAGCCAAAGGCTGGCCGTTTCCAGCACTTCTAGCGATTTTTTAGAATTAGATGAAGAAGTTCAAAATCTTCAAAAAGGTTTTGCCGGCTGCTTTATTCCTGAGCAAATTGATTTAAAAAATTACGCTTCTTCAGCCCGCTCGGTTTCTGTTTTGTCCGAAACTGCAATCAGCGGAAACGTAGGCGAAACAAAAAGAATTTACGTGGACAATAATACCGATATTTCAACTTTCGTTCAAAAATCCGCAACTCTCCGCGCAGTTGGAACTTACTGCTATGTCTGGGTTGTTGATGATTTTTATTCTTCAACTGCCGGCGAAAACAAAGTTGATTCTGCAATTGCTCAAAAATATGCGGACGCCTTTGACAAGATGTATCCTATGATAACAAATGTTTTTGGAAAAGAATCTGATAATATTTATTATGATTCCAGATGGCGCAATATGGAAGATTACAGCAGCACTGGTACAAAAATAAACATTGTTGTTTACGACATTGGAAACGATTATTCCCTTTCCAAGGAAGATAAATGCGGAATTGTCGGATATTTTTATGCAAAAGACTATATTTATAATTATTCAGAAAATGGCGTAACTTCAAATAACGGAAAATATTTTTATATAGATTCCGGATATTCAAATTCGAATTTTGACACTACTATTTCTACTTTGGCGCACGAATTTCAGCACATGGTAAATTATAACCAGAAAACTGTTTCGCACGATCTGACCAGCGGTCAATGGTACAATGAAATGCTCAGCATGCTCTGTGAAGATATGATGCAGAAACATTTGGGAATTGACGACGAAGATTCTCCTAAAGCAAGAACAACAGTTTTTAACGCATATTACTACTATTCTGGAATTAGCGAATACAATTCAGATAAGCAAATTTGTTCGTATGCAACTGCATTTTCGTTTGGTTCGTTTATTGCCAGAAATTTTGGCGGAGCGGAACTTGTTCAAAAAATCAGTAAAAATTCTTATGTGGATAACGATTCAATAACAGATGCTGTAAATTCCTTAAATGGCACAAATTACACTTACGATGATTTATTTGAAAAATACTTGCTGGCGCTTTTGGGAAATTCAACTTATACGCACGATAAAGATGCAGAGTGCACGCTCAAATACAATTCAGGCGATTACAGCTTAAATCCTTATGAATATCCAATGACCGCTTACAATATTTTCGATTCTGAATATTCTTTTTCTGTGAATGAAAAAGAATATTATGGACCTGCAATTTTTAACTATAATGCAAAAAGTGTTGATTTAAGACCGGAAAATGGAATTTTAATTCACGGAATAGGAACTTTTTCCGGTTCGAATGTTTCCGTCAGTTTCTCGTCTGGAACAAGCGCGGAAAAAATATATTTGATAATAAAATAAAAAACGGTCGTTTCTCGCTTTGTTGCGAAACAACTTAAA
>NZ_DBJD01000045.1:7022-7174 GCF_002297065.1 Treponema sp. UBA785
TGACTTTTTATGGGAGAAAAACTGAATGAAAAAAATATTTTGTTTTTTGGTCTTTGCATTATTTTTTTGCGGCGCGATTTTTTCTTTTTCAAAAAATGACGGAGCTACAGAAATTGAAGGTTTTATAAAATGGTACGGGAATTCGCCGGTTG
>NZ_DBJD01000045.1:7224-7435 GCF_002297065.1 Treponema sp. UBA785
TTTTCCGGGAATTGTATGCGATGACGGAAGAATTTTTTCGTTAAAAGTTGCCGACGGAGCAAACTTTGTTTTGGAGGATGTTACAAAGCTTCAGGGAAATAAAATTCATCTGGAAGGAAAAATTGACGAAAACCAAAAAAATGGATTTGAAGTTTTAAAAGACGGAGTTTTTATAATTTCGGCCTTTGAAAAAATATAAAAAGATTTTTAG
>NZ_DBJD01000019.1:0-21185 GCF_002297065.1 Treponema sp. UBA785
ATTTCGAGCTTTAAATTTTACTGTCATTATCGGGCTTGACCCGATAATCTATCGAAAATTTCCAGCAGATTCCTGGCTGAGTTTACTGCGTAAACATCGCAATGCCGCGGCACAGGAATGACACTTAAATTACTGTGCGAGGGATTGGAAGGGCGCGCGGAGCGCGTTGCGCGGCAATGGAGCGCGTAAGGCGCGGAACCCTGCAAAGCCCGGTGCCGTTTTTACGGCACGCACCCATTATCGTTATATTTTGTCTATGTAACTTTTTTGCTTTTCGTGTTATTTTTTTATAATGAATAGAAAAATTTTTGGCTGCATATTTGTTTTTTTTGCGGGGCTTTGTGCTTTTGCAGATTTTAACAGGCTCAATATTCCCGATTCTGCTGAAATTCGGCGCGCAAAGGCCGAGTCCTGGTTTTTTTGCGGTTTGGGCCAGCTTCGTGAGAAAAAATCAGAAATTGAAAAAAACGCTATCGGCCAGGAATTCCAGATTAGAATGGAAGAAACTGACTCGACTTTTGCAGTTGTTGTTGCTCCAAAATCTTTGCTCGAAACTGAGATTTTTACGGAAAAAGGCGTAGAAAAACGGACTGTTGACAATTTTGCCGGGGATTCGTGCGGAGGCTGGGTTCTTGTAAAGGATTCAAAAACCTCAAAGCCTCTTTTTTTGAGAATTTACTTTTCACAAGACAGCGATGAATTTGTGCAGTTTGCGCCGTCTGGAGCAAAAACTCTGTCAGATTTTGTAATTTCCGGACTTTACGCCGCCCGCTCTGTTCCTTTAGGAATTCCGTTTGAAAAGCTTTATACGCTTTCTTTTGAGCAGATTTTTTCTTTGACCGAAAATATTCTTCCGTGGAAATATGCAGACCGCCAGCAGGGACAGTTTGAGTCAAAATTGAAGATGATTGCGGCAATTCGCAAAAATCTTGAAAGAGTTGTTTATTGTCCGGACAGTTGTTACGACGAAAATGGAAAGCCGATTTTTATTTCGTCTGGCAAAGAGCGGAAAATTGATTTTGAAGAAATCGAAAAAACTTCTGGAAAAATCGAAAATCCTGTTGTTGTGGACGATGCCGGATTTTTAAAATGGATTTGCGATGGTCTTGTTGAGCCTGTAACCGGAAGTTTTCTTTATCGAAATCCTCTTGTTATTCCGACTTCCGAAGAAAATAAGACCGGCAAAAAAAGCATAATATCTCAAAATTACAATCTTTCTTTTTCGCTTGATTGGTGCAGAAATCTTGCGGCTGCGGTTCTTTCTGTAAAATCTCAGAGAAATTATCTATGGAAAAATTCTGGCGTTGACGTGACTCTTGAGCCTTTTGCGTCCGAAGTTACAGACCGCGGAATTACTCAGACTGCCGGCTATCTTAAAAATTCAGGTTATCAGATTGAAAAGCTAAGACCTCTTCTTTTTGCGCTTGCTTCGACTGAACCGACTTACTGCTATCTTGCGGCAATAAAACGTCCTTTGCATGATAAAAATCTGTCTGATTCTGAAATTTTTGCATTCGACCGTTGCGCGGTTATTTTTCCGTTTTATGACAAAAACGGACGGTTTAACTGTGTAATTTTTGAAAATGGAAAGGAACTTACTTTAAGACAGTTTGCCAATAAATATAAGGGAAGCTTTGTCCATCTTTCCAGGGTTTTGACTGAAAATAATTTTTATTTGCAATAAAAAATATTTTTTTGAAATAAGTGATTTTATGAAAAAATTGAAAAAAATTGAAAAAAAAATAGTTTTGGGAGCGTTGTTTTGCGTTTTTGCAGGAGCAGTTTCTTTTGCTCAAAGCGAATCTTCGCTGGCTTTTCAAATGCAAGATGCTTATGACAGCGGATTTTATCCGGGAGTTGTGCTTTATGCAGACCAGATTTTGAATTCAGAGTCAAAATCGGTTTACGAAGCAAAAGCTATGGTTTTAAAAGGCGAAAGTCTTTTTAAAATGGGAAGAATAAAAGATTCTCTTGAAATTCTTTCTGACGCCGAAAAATCTGCAAAAAACAGTCCTGAGCTTAATTCGGCCCGTTGTTTTTGGACTGGGCGCGGTCTTTTTGAGTTGAACAAAAACGAAGCCGCTTTGCCGTATTTTTATAAAAGCGCGGAAATCTTAAAAAATGCGGGGCTGGAAAAAACTTCTGTTTATTCTCAGGCAATTTTGTATTCTGGAAAAACTCTTGTCCGCTTAAAAAATTTTGAGGCAGCGGCAGACTGTTTTGAATATGCGGTTCAAAACGGAAAGAAATTTTCGGCTGGAGAATACGAAGAAGCGTGCGTAAATTTTTTTGAAAACTGTGTTCTCGCTGGAAATTTTAAAAAGTGCGAAGAATATTTTGTTCAGCTTGAAAAACTTGGACAAATTGAAAAATTTGTTTTTTCGCAAGAAGCAAAATACAGAATTCTTCTTGCTTATGGCCAGGCGCTTGAAAATCTTGGAAAATTTTCTGCCTGCTATGACTGTTACGTGAAAGTTTTGACAGAAGGACCTTCAAGTCTTGCCGCCCTTGCAATGCAAAAAGCGTATCTTCTTTCTAGTGCCCATCAAAATCAAATAAAAAAAGATCCTGCCGAAGTTATTGAAAAGGCGGAACTTTTAAAAAAAGAAAAACCTGAGCTCGTCAGTGAATTTTGGACACGGCTTGCAATCGATGCGTTCTATTCAAAAAAATATGAAAAATCGCTTTCTTATTTTAAAAATGCCGAAAAAAATAATTCAGCTCAGTTAAAACAGCTTGCTTTGCTTTATTCTGCCGAAATAAGTTTTTTGACTTCAAAAGAAGATCTAAAAACGGCTGCAAAAAATTCTTTGGAAATAATAAATTCCGGCTGGAATGAATGCGGTTTTGAAAAAGAAAAGTTTTATTATTCGGATGCGATTGCGGCAAAAACCCGGTATTTTGGGCTTTCTGAAGATTGGGAAAATTCCTTAAAAAACGCTCAATCCCAGATTTTGAGCGAAAATTCTTCCGCGGCAAAAAAAACTCTGGTTTATTGGGCGGCTCTTTCACAATATTCCCTCAAAAATTATGAGGGGGCATTGGATTTTTTAAATTCCGAAAACTATTCTGATGATGAATTTCTATTTCTAAAAGCTAAAATTTTTGCAAAAATGGGAAGGTCGTCCGATGCAGATTCAATTTTTTATGCGCTCTCAAAAAAAGGTTTTCTTGATAACGACGGAAGGCTTGATTATATCCGCACGCTTTTAAATGCCGGACACTTGATTTCTACTGTTGAAGAGGCAGAAAATGCGCATGGAAGCGAGTCGGATTACATGAAGGCTCTTGCGCTTTTTAACCAGAAAAATTGGCAGGAAGCGGAAAAATATTTTGAAGAATCGATTTCTGATAAAAAATTTGATTCAAAATATTCAAATCTGGCAAAATTTTATCTTGGGTACTGTCAGTACCAGCTCGGAAAATACAAAAATGCCCTTGAAAATTTGGAAAGTTTTGTAAAAAACAGCGGGGAAAATGCCCTGAATTTCCAGGCTTTGGCAACAGCGGCAAAATGCGCCGCTCAAATTCAAAATTATCCGGAAGCGGAAAAAAATGCCAGAAACGCGCTTTCTTCTTCTAAAAATCAGGAGCAAAAAAATGAATCCGTGCTCTTGCTTGCTGGAATTTATTCAGACTCAAAAAAATATGATGAAGCTATAAAACTTTTAAAATCTTATTCTTCCGAAAAAAACAGTTTTGGCTTTGAATGCCGTTACTTGATGGCCCAATTTTTTGTTCAAAATAAAGATTTTGTTCAGGCAGATAAGACTTATTCCGAGCTTTCAGAAGAGAAAAATGCCGGTTTTCTTGCAGAAGAGTCAGTTTTCCGTCGCGGCGAACTTTTTTATGTAAACGAAAATTATGAAAAATCAGCCCAGCTCTTTGAAATTTACCTAAAAAAATATCAGTCTGGGAAATTTTATCCTGCGGCGCTTTATTTTGAAGCGGACAGCCTTTTTAAAATTGGCAGAATAGAAAAATCATCGCTTTATTTTATGGAAATTGTCGAAAAGCCGGAAAATTCTTCCTATAAATATGATTCTGAAAAAAAACTGATTGACATTTATCGTTCGCAGAAAAAATATTCACAAGCCTTAAAAATTGCAGACAAAATGCTTCTTGAATATGGAAACCAGGCGGAAAAAGACGGAATTTCCAGCTTAAAACGGGAATTGCAGGCTTTGAGCTCTGGCGCGGACAAGGAAATTTTCGAAAAAGAACAGGAATTTGAAAGTGCCGGCGGAAGCAAAACAAAAAATGGACGAAAAATCGGCACTGAGCTTGCAAAAATTTATTTTGAAAAGCCGCAGCAAAAAAAGGCGGAAAGCCTTGCACGGGAGCTTTTTGAAATTCAAAAAAACAACGATGATGAAATTGAACTTGCCGGAAAAAATGCTGTTCTTCTGGCAGATATTTTGAGATCACAGAATAAAAATGACGAAGCGGCAGATATGTTTTTGTCTGCGGCGGAATTTGGACGGAAATGCGGAAACAGCGAAATTGCCGAGCGTTCGCTTTACGGCGCGGCAGAAGCGTTTGATGCGGCTGGAAAAAAGGCAGATGCCCTTTCTACGGCAAAAGTTCTTATAAATCTGTATCCAAAAAGCCAGTATGCTGCCGATGTTCAGCGAATTGTAAATCTTAAAGAAAACTGATTAGGCAAGTAAAATCCTTGCTAAAAAAAATAACCGAATTTAACTGATGAGAGGTTTTTTGAAAAAAAAATGAAAAAGATATTTTTTATTTTGACAGCGTGTTTTTGTGGAACATTTGCTTTTGCGCAGACAGCGGAAGAAGTTCAGCCTTCAGAAAACGAAATTGAACTTCCAGACGTGACAACTGTAATTTCCGGAGGAGCGCTGACGGCTGGAAAAGACAGCGTTCCAGATTATAAAAAAATTCTTCCAGATAAAAATACCGGCAGCCTTGAATTGCCGGAAATGGAAAGTGTACAGAAAAAAGAGCAGGTTTCGCAGCAGTACGTTCAAAATTCTTCTGACGAAAAAAATGTCTATGCCCAAGGCAGCATTGGCGGCGGTTTTCCGTTCAGTTTTGCCGGCGATTTTGATATTTACCGAATGAGCGGAAATTCACCTTTTAAGGTTTCGTTTTTTCACAAAAACGCAGAAGATTTTGCGGATAAAAAAGCTGCCGACGGTTATTTTTTTAGAAAAACTGGAATTGAAGCAGAAAAAAAATTCTTGAACGAAAAGTCGGAATTCATTTTTTTTGGCTGGTACAAAAATCAAAATGAAGGTTTGCAGTCTAAATCTTCGGTTTTTACGGATTATCTTTGGAACGACATTGGCGGAAAAATGTCGGCAAAATGGTCTTTAAAAAATGGCTGGTACATTCAGCTTGGCGGAAACGGCTCTTATTTTAATCGTTATGGAACAAAATCTGACTCTGATTCAGTTTTTGATAGCGGATGGGAAAAAAGTTCAAAATATTTTTCATTTGTTCCTCATTTTTTGGCGGGCTGGAAAAATTCAATGTTTGATGTAAATTTTCTCGCAAAATATGAAACTCAGCTCAACGTAAAAGAAACAGGTTCTCTCGAAAAGGCGCCTGAGGCTTCAAGCGCTGAAGCCGTTCACAAGGGCGAATTCAGGCTGAATTTTGACTGGACTGACGAAAATGTAAAAGTTTATGCTTCTGCCGGTATGATTGCAGGAAATTCCATTGGAAAGCAAAATGTCCTGTTTCCGTTTTTGCTCGGCGGAAAAGCTGAAATTCCATACGGACTTTCTTTCAGACCGCTTTGCCTGAAAATTGAAGGCGGACTTGATTCTGTTTTGGAATCTGCCGGAAATCTTGAGCAAAAGTATCTATTTGCAGCGCTTTTCTGTCTTTCTTCCGAGCAGAGCGACTGGTATGGACAAATTTCGGCTTCTGTTCCTGTCCAGGATTTTTTCAGCGTAAATTTGAGCGGAGAATTCAGAAAAACTGCTTTTGATAACGGAGTTTGGACTCCAGATTACAAGACTTCTCCGTCGTCAGCAGGTTTTTACGTTATAAAGCAGGAAAATAGGACTGAATTAAAATCGGTTGCCGAACTTTCAGCAGATTTTGAAAAATTAAAATTTTCCGGCTCATGGAAATCTTACTGGCTCGATGTTCCGTCCTATGAGGACGAACAGAGTTTGACGGCTTGTGTTATTTTTGAGCCGGACAATTTGTGGAATTTAAAGGCTTCTATTACTCAAAACCTCGGAGACGATGCTGAAAAAGTTCCGGTTCTTGATTTTTCTGGTTCTGTCAGAGCCTCAAATTCAATTCGCCTTGCTCTCGAAGCAACAGATATTATAAAATTGGTTACCGTAAAGACGAGGGCTTTTGCTCACAGCCAATACAAACAGAATTGCGGACATATAACTGCACTTGTAAAATTTCAGTTTTAACAGAAATAAAATGGGGGAAATTAAAAATGTTTAGTTTAATAAAATCCGGTGGAATTTTGATGATTCCTATTATTCTTTGTGGAATTGCTGCAACTTACATTATTATTGAACGTTTGCTTTACTTTAAGAATTTGCGCAAAAACGATTCACTTTTAAAACTTCAATTGAATACGGTTTTGCTCAAAAAAGATTACGAAGCTGCTACGGCGCTGTGCGTTGCCTGCGAAACTCCATTTTCTCAGGTTGTGCAAAAGGCGATTTCTGTCCGGAACCTTGAAGACAAGTATTTAAAAGAAATCGTTGAAACCGAAATGGAGGTTGTAATTCCGCAGTATGAGCATTGTCTTACGCTTCTTGGAACAATTGCAAATATTTCCACTTTGCTCGGTCTTTTTGGAACTGTAACCGGAAACATCAAGGCTTTTGGTGTCCTTGGCGCTGGAGCAAGCATGGGAAATCCTGCTGTTTTGGCAGGGGCAATCGCCGAAGCTCTTGTGACGACAGCGGCTGGTCTTTTTGTTGCAATTCCTTCAATGATTTTTTCAAATTATTTTACGCGTCTTGTAAACAAAGAAACCGTAATTCTTGAATCTTCTGTAACGGAAGTAGTCTTAAAATTGACAGGACATTTGCTTTAATGAAAATACGAAGAAGAAGAGGTGTTTCTGCTGGCGCGGATTTAACACCGATGATAGATGTTGTTTTTCAGTTAATCCTGTTTTTTCTGGTTTCCACGACATTTGCCGTTTTGCCTGCAATCAATGTAAATCTTCCTGAAAGCGAAACTTCGCAAGCTCAGTCAATTGCTGGAATTACAATTACAGCCACTGCCACAGGAAAACTGTTTTTTAATGACGAAAAAATTACAATTCAATCCATGGACAAAAAACTTAAAAATTTTGACACCGAAGGAAAAAAGCGCGAAGAATATCCTGTAACGCTTGAAGCCGACGAAAAAGTGACGAATGGAACAATTGTAAAAATTTTTGATGTTTTACGCAAAAATGGATTTGTTTCGGTGAATTTAAGGACGACTGACTAAATGACAAAACTGCAAAAAAAACGAAATTTATATGCTTTGACAGGAACTGCCGGCATTTGGATTTTTATTTGCATTTTATTTTCTCTTTTTGCGCTGTTGCCTCAAAAGCAGGTTTATAAAACTGTAAAAATTACACTTTCTGAAAATTCAACCCCAAAAATTACAGAAAAAAAACAGGAAGCAGCCCCTCCAAGACCTCAAAATCAGGAAATAAAAAAACAACCGTCGCCAAAAACTCAGGCCGAACAAAAAGCATCTGCTCAAAAAATGTCAAAACCTGTTTCTGAAAAAAAATCTGTTCAGAAACAGAATACTGCATCAAAAAAATCTTCTGTTTCCGAAAAACCAGCCGTTCAGACTTTGCAAAAAAGCGTAGACGAACTTATGGCGGAGCAACGGACAAAAAAAACGCCGGCAAAAAAAGAATTTGACTGGAGCCAGTTTGATGATGAGGCGGTGGAAAACGTTTCTGAAAATTCAACTGCGCCAGTTGCAGCAAACAGCTCTAAGGCTGATATTTTTGAAGGAACTGCTGGAAAGGCTGTCGACAAGGATTCTGCCGTAGTTGCCGGAAGCAAAACCGAAAACATAGGTTCTGTCTCAGATTCAACTTCATCTGCGCTGGAAAAAATTTCTTCTGCGGTTTACAGCGCAAATTTCGGTAACGGCGTTACTGCAAGTTCTACCGTAAAAAGTGCGGGCGCTCCAAACGGAAGAATCGCTCTTCTTATGAACGACGGGAGTTCTAGAACTTTGCTGGAACCTGCAAAGCCGGTAATTGCGCTTTCGGAATCTGCATCGGCGACAATTGATACGACAAAAAATCTTACGGTAAGATTTACTGTTCTTGCAAACGGACATGTCGATTTAAACAGCATAAAAATCACTCCAGGAGCGATAATAACATCTCTCGTTCAAAATGAGATTTCGGCACAAATTTCTTCATGGCGCTTCAATCAGGATTCTTCTTCGGCAGCTGCAAGTTTTCCGTATAAAATCGAAAAAAGATAGAAAAAAGATAATTTTTTCGGATTGTTCAATACTTTGCTTTTGTTTATAATCGAAGAATGTTAGATGGAATTTCTGCTGTAGCATTTGATATTGACGGAACTCTTTATTCTTCTCCTCAGTTTTATGTGCGGATAATTCCATATTTTTTGAAAAATTTTGCTTTTTACGTAAAATACAATAAAGTCCGGAAAATTTTGCACCATACAGCGCCATTGCCTGATTTTTATGAATATCAGGCACGTCTTTTTTCAGAATTGACCGGCCTTCCAGTTGCCGAATCAAAGAAAAAAATTCAAGAAATTGTCTACGACGGACTTATTCCATATTTTAAGAAAATAAAAACTTTTAAATATGTTGAAGAATCTTTCAAAAAAATAAAAGAGGCCGGTTTCAAAATTGCTATTTTGTCGGATTTTCCTCCGGAGCAGAAGGGCGATTTATGGGGACTTTCTTCTTACTGCGATGTAATTTTGGGAACAGAACATCTTGGAGCTTTAAAACCTTCAGTTTTTCCATTCGGAATTCTTGCAAATGAACTTGGCTTAAAGCCAGAACAGATTCTTTACGTTGGAAATTCTATAAAATATGATGTATGCGGTTCAAAAAACGCTGGAATGTTGAGCGCGTACATAATGCCGTTTTGGCGGAAAATTTTTCACTGTCCTTTAAAATCTGCCGATATAAATTTTTCAAACTATCGTCAATTGACAGAAATTGTGATAAAATAATTCTATAGAATTCTCTAAAAATTTGCTGATGGCTGTTTTTAGAAAATCCTAAAAATCTTTTCCATAAAAATAAATTATTCAGCTTTGACCGTAATTTTGTGCGGTTTTGAGCATTAAACTTTTAAGATTAAAAAAAGTCTGTTTTTTTTGGGTGGGGAAAATGACTCTTCTTGCAATTCTTATTTCTACGGCTGTTGCTGTTGCTGTTGTCTTTGTTTTACATTCGTTGGACAGAGAAAACAATTCAATGAACAAAGTAAAACATTATGCGGATTCTCGTATCAATCAGCTTAATGAATATTTTAAGGAACAAACTTCAAAGTTGAATGGACTTTCGGCAGAATGGGATGCTCATCATACTTCTGCGGCCGCTGCCGTAAAACGAATTGAAAAACAGATTGCGGATTTTCAGAATATAAGCCAGAATTTTGACGGCCAGTTTGATGCAGTTACGAACATTGCAAAAAAAGTCGATGCCTACGGAAAAGCCATTCACGAACTAATGGAAATGACTGACCGTGTTGAAGAAAATCTTCAGGCTGTAAAAAAAGAAAGCGTGATTGTTGAAAAACTCAATGCAAAAATCGAGTCCGGAAAAAAATCCGTTGAGGATTTAGAGAAAAAAATTCCGCAGATTATTACAGAATTCAGAACAAAGAATAATGACAGTCTCAAGGTTCTTGGCGCTGACATGCTTACAAAATTCAACGACAAGGCTTCTCAAATTGAAAAAAATGTTCAGGCTGCGTCGGCTCATTCAGAGCAGATTCTTGATAAAATTGAAAAAGGAATAAAATCTGCTTACGACAATGCGGCTCAAAAAGCGCAGAATCTCGAAGACGCGGCATTCAAAAAACTTACAGAACAGGCAAAGTTTAGGGCAGAGTCGTTTATAAAAAACGTAAATGAACGCACAGAAGAGCTTTTAAAACAGCAGAATTTAAAGATTGCGGAAATTCAAAAATCCCTTGAGCAGAAAAATTCTGCTTTTGCAAATTCAATAAACGAAAAAACTTCAATTCTTGAAGGCGAATTTAGAAAAAAAACGGGAGAGTTTTCTTCAAATCTGAGCGTAAAAACCGAAAATCTTTCAAAATCGCTTGAGTCAAAAATTGCAGCCCTCGAGAATTTGTTCCAGCAGCAGGTTTCTTCTTTTGATAAGCAGATAAAGACTTTTGCTCAAAATACGAGCCAGACGGTTGAAGAAATCAAGTCTGAATCAGAAAGCAACGAAAAAAATCTTGAAAACCTCCGTGAAATTTTTGAAAAACAGACTTCAGAAATTCGTTCACGATATGGAAATTTGTACGAGAAATCGGTTACCGATGCGGACGAAAAAGAACAGGCGGCTTTTGTCCGTTTTCAGGAAATTGCAGAAAAGCACCTTAATACTTACGAAGCGACCGTCGAAGAAAAAATCAACGCAATCGAAAAAAATGTAAATTCCCGCGTTTCTGCCTTGAATCAGGAATTGAATGCTACGGTTGAACAGATTCAAAAATCAATGTCTGACAGTCAGACAGGAGCGGCCGCAACTGCTCAGACGATTAAAAATGCGGCTGAAGAGGCAAATGAAAAGCTCAAAGGCTTTCAGTCTCAGGCAGACGAAAAAATTGCTGGAATTAACAAAATGCTCAGTGATACAATGACACGCATTTCTTCGGCGTACGACGCAAAGCAGACGGAACTTCTGGCAAATGTTGACAAGCAGCTTGAAGAATACCGCAACAACATGGAATACCGCTTTAACAAACTGCAGACGACGGCAAGCGACATTGATACTTTGGAAAACAATCTCAGAACCGCGCTTGAACGCACTCAAAATTCAGTTGTCTCTGATTTTAACCAGTTTTCAAAAGCTCAGAAAGACCAGCAGTCTCAGTTTGAATCTGCAATCAAACGCAATAATGAAGAAATTACCGTCCAAATTGAAAATCTTGAAAAAGATCTCGATTCAATAAAAGCGACCGCAAGCGACAATGTCAGTGCGACACTTGCTGATTTTGAGATGAAATTTGGCGACGACTTAAAAAAACGCGGGGATTCGATTACAGAAGATTTAAATTCTTGGAAAAATAGCATGGATTCCAAGCTTGCTGTTCTCAGTTCCGAATATGAAAGTTCAAGACGCGAAATTGAAAATCGGCATAACGAAGAATTAAAAAATCAACTTTCAGAAATTTCCGCAAAAAATCAGAGCCAGCTGCAGAATGTGCAGACAGGAATCGAAAATTCTGCTCAGTCTTTGCGTGCCAGAATTGACGAAATCGAACAGTCTGTAAAAGCTTACGCGGACGAGAGCCGGACAAAACTGCACGAAGCGACAGAAGGCCAAGGCAATTTTGTAAAAAATTCGCTTGACGCATATGCTCAGCGGATGGACGGTCAGCTTGAAAAAGCCGAAAAAGATATTCAATCAAGACTTATGGAACTTGCAGAGACTGTAAAAGCCCATGCAGACACAAACCAGAATGGAATTGATGCTATGCTTGGTGAATTCAATGTTTGGCGCGGTCAGTTAAAAAATCAGTTTGATCAGGCAAAAACTATGTTTAGCGACCAGCTGAACGGCGTAAAGGAAAGTTCTGAACAAAAAATTTCTGCTTTTAAGGACGATTTGAATCAAAATATTGAAAATTTCAGGACGGAAACAAAAAACGAACAGCTTGAACTTAGCCAGACGATTGAAAATCTGAAAAAAGATGTTGAAGATTCAATTTCTTCATATAAAGAGCGTTCCGAATCTATTGTTGCGCAGATGAACAAATCTTACGAGGATATGCTCAACGAAACTCAGCGCCGTGTAAAAGAGCAGAGCGCAGATTCTGAAAAGGTTTTGAGGGAACTTCGTACTAAAATTCAGGAAGCAAACGAGGCCAACGACACTCATCAGGCGGAGCTCGTAATGAGAATGCAAAATGACGCCGCTGATTTGCAAACCCGAATGAGCGAAATTGACCGCGAAGTAAAAGCTTTCTCGACACAGATGCAGGTTTATCAAAAAGCGGATCAATTAAAAGCTCAGCTTGAATCGGAACTTGACGAACTCAAAAACGAAATTACCCGTGTAGAAAATTTTCAGACGACCGTAAATGAACTGTCTGCAAGTTTCAATTTAATTCAAAATATGAACGATGATGTCAATTCAAAACTTCAGAAATTTAATAGCGAAAAAATTAGAATTGATGGAATTGAAAAGAACTTTGCAAAACTTGTCGAATTGAGTTCAACAATGGATCAAAAAATCGAAGAACTAAACTCGACAAGTGATCAGCTCACTTCGATTCAGCTTGATGTCAGAAAATTTCAGGAGACTCTCGGAGATATTTCCAACCGTTACGACCGTCTTGAAACAAAGGGCAGCCAAATCGAAGCAATTGCCGGAGAAGTTGATAAAACTTTCGATCAGCTAAAATCGCTAGAACTTCGTCTTAACGATGCAAATCGCCATGTAGATAGTTTCCCTCGCCAGATTGAAGATGTTCAGAAAAATATTGACAGTCTTGTCAGTAACCGTTCAAAAATCAGCGACGCAGTTGAGCAATTGTCATCTTTGCAGAATATCTTGACCGAAACGGAGGAGCGTGTAAAACAAGTTCAGACAGGACGTGAAGGAATTGCCCGTACAGAAACAAGGCTTCACACACTCGAAACTGAAATTGACAAAAAAATGAACCTTCTTCTTGAAATTACAAAACAGGATTTAAAAGAAAATCCAATGGAAAAAGAAGAGGGAATTTCACTGGCGTTGAGAGAATCGGTAATTTCTTTGCACAGAAAGGGCTGGTCAAACGAAGAAATTGCCAAACGGCTTAAGCGCAGCGTAGGCGAAATCGACCTTCTTGTCGAAGGCAACGGTTTTATGAATTAAAAAATGCTACTAAAAATATGAAACTATAGCGGACACAAAAAGTGCCCGCTTTTTTATTATTGCCCGAAAGCAGGTGTGAAATACAGGTTATTTTGAAAGAAGACAGGTAGCCCAGACTTCTACAGCACGGCTTTGTCCTACATCTCCAAGTTTTTCTCCTGTTTTTGCTTTTACAAAAACTTGATTTTTTTCAACATGGAGAATTTTTGCAATCGAGTCGATAACTTCCTGTCTGCGCGGAAGAAATTTTGGTTTTTCGAGGGCAATTACACAGTCAAGATTTTCAAGTTTCCAGCCTTCTAGCGTAATTTTATTCCAAACTGTTCCTAAAAGCATTTTTGAATCTGCGTCTTTCCATTTTTGATCGATTGGAGGAAAAAAAGAACCAATGTCGCCCATTCCACAGGCCCCAAGAAGAGCGTCCGTAATTGCATGCAGAAGAACATCGCCGTCAGAATGGCCGTCTTCACCAATTGCGCTGTCAAATTTTATTCCGCCAAGCATAAGAGCGCGTCCGGCAATAAGCGCATGTTTGTCGTATCCAAGACCGGTCCGAATCATTGTGTTTCCTTTTGTTGTTTCGTTTGATTTTTTCGTATCTATTTCTGACTTTGTAAAAAAGTCTTCCTTATATGTAATTTTTTTATTTTTAATGTCGCCGTCTACGATTTTTACCTTTCCCTCAGGAACAAATAAATCCCAAATTTCAGTGTCGTCTGTGTATTCTTTTTTTGTTTTTTTTGCTTTTTTATGCGCTTCGACAAGTTCATTCAGCATAAAAACCTGCGGAGTTTGAACAGCTGTTAATTGACTTCGCACCAGATGCCGTCTTATAAAGCCATTTTCATCAATTTCGTTCTGAGTGTCTGTAGGTTGAATCCCTGGAGCAGAGGCGCCGTATTTTTGAACTGCGGTAAAAGTTGAATTGATTATTTTTTCTGAAACAAAAGGCCGTGCGCCGTCGTGTATAAATACAATTGGATTTGAATTTGGAAAATTCGTTTTTATTTTCAGCAGGGCGTTAAAAACGCTAGCCTGTCTGCTTTCTCCTCCTGGAACAAAAACAAATTCTGTGTTACTTGCAATTCTATTAAGCTCTTTATCTTTAAAAAGAGCGTTTTTGCATTTTTCTTCTGCGAGTTTTAAAAGTTCCGTATTTTCTTGATTTGGAAAAGTTACAGCCACAGCAGAAAATGGGAAAACTCTTAAAAAAGCCTTTACAGCGGTAGAAAGTACGGTTCCAGATTCTAGAGGAAGATATTCTTTTTTTATGCCGCCCATTCGGCTTGAAGAACCGGCAGCAACAACAATTAGCGCCAGTTCTTCGTTTGAACGGCTAATCTTCGTCATCATCTCCATCGTCGTCTGAGTCAGAATTGTCAGAGTCATCGGAATCGTCAGAGTTATCATCGTCGCTCATAGAACCTGAAGAGCCGCCGAGCTCATCTCCGAATTCATCATCGTCATCGTCGTCGTCAATCTGAATCGCTTTCTTTTCATGAAGAGCATTGAGCGGTTCGAGCTTTGCATGGAGCATAGATTCAACTTCTTTTGATGAAATTCCAAATGCAATTGCAATTTCGTCTGCCAAAAGTTTGCGTGCAGTATCGTAAAGTTTGCGTTCCTGAATCGGCAACTCTTTTACCTTTGAGCGGTGATAAAGAGTGCGGACAATATTTGTAATATCTTCAATGCTTCCTTTTTTAAGGAGATTCAAGTTGTCCTGATAGCGCTGTTTCCAATCAGAAGTGACAGATTCTACCGGCTGACCTAAAAGTTCAAGTGATTTTTGAGCTTCGTCAGCAGAAACGATTTTTCTAAGTCCAAGTTTTTCAGAATTTGCAACTGGAACCATTACAATCATATCCGAAACTTCAAGATAAATTCTGTAATACTGAACGGTCAAGTCGCCGTTTTTTCTTTCAAAAATTTCTTTGACTTCACCAACACCCTGTGAAGGGTAAACTATTTTTTCATTAAGAGAAAATTGTGTACTCATAGTATATTATTATATCACAAAATTTTAGAAAATGGAACATCAAAAAAAATCAGTTTTTAGCCCCTCGCACTACAAAATTGAAAGAATGGGAAATAGTTGCTTTTTTTTAGTGGGGGGGGGTACAATAACAGCTAAATGTTAAACTGCAATGAATTATCTGGTGACATTTAATTGGATTGCGGCGAAGACGAAGAATATCTATTAAGCGGACCTCCGTGCTTGGAAGTTTCGAGGAGAAAAGAAAAAAATGAAAACTGTAAAAAATTTTTCGATTGCATTGTTTGCATTATTTGTTTGTTGTTTTACAAGCTGTGTTTCAACACAGGCTGAACCATCTGCATTTGAATCACAGACAGGCGTTGCATTAGTTGTTCCAATGAGAGTATTTACATGGGTAAAAGCTGATGGGGCAAAAACATTTATGAAAGATTATTCATCTGGAAAAATTACGTTTGATTATTCAGCAGAAAATGATTTTATCGTAAAAGCAGAGAAAATTGATGGAATCTTAAAAACGACATGGGGAAAACAATTTACAGATAATGGAGAGAATATTCGTTCTCTTATAATAACTGCATTTATTTCTTTATGTTATTCAATGGACAATAATAAAGATGGCATTGATGCGGCTTTTGATGTAATGGATCAGATTTTTTCTGATAATATGTATGCGGCGCGAATCGATTCCTTAATGCCAAGTTTAAAAAACGGTCTTAATGCATATAAAACGAAAAAAGACTGGGCAAGCTATAAAGCAGAATATTTTTCTATACAAGACAATACTTTTGTTGTAAAAAAGTAAATGTATTATAAAAATATCCTTAATTTGTGTTTTTTGGACTTGGGCCGATAATTTATTGAAAATTTTCAACAGATTTCTGGCCGAGTTTACTGCGTAAACAACGCAGTGTCGTAGCACGGGAATGATATTTAAATTGCCATTCTTACCAAAACTCGATATTTAAGTAAAATAGAATATAAAAAAAATGTGTTTGCGATGGTGAAAATTTATCGTATAACACATTTTTTTTTCGTTGAAAAACTTTTCGCACTAAAAGTCTACTTATAAGCGCTTGCTCATATTTTTAACTCCTTCGTGATTGTGATTTTTTTTCAAAACCTGTAAAATACTTGAACATCGCTAAAAAAATCAGTTTTGTTATTTTATTCAGGAACAGTTATGGTTATTGAATTAAAAAATCTTGATAAAGTTTACAGAGGAGAGAATTCGCCTGCGGTTCATGCTGTAAACAAGGTGAATCTTCATATTCCTTCAAATCAGATATTTGGAATTATCGGAAAATCAGGCGCCGGAAAATCAACATTGGTACGTTTAATAAGTCTTTTGGAAAAGCCTGATTCTGGAGAAGTTTGGTACAACGACGAAAGAGTAGATAATCTTTCGGAAAAAGAACTGATTGCCCGTCGCCGAAGAATTGGAATGATTTTTCAAAATTTCAATCTGTTTTCGAGCCGTACAGCCGAACAGAACATTGCTTATCCTTTGGAAATCTGCGGAACGCCAAAATCAGCAATAAAAAAACGAAGCGCAGAACTTTTGGAGTTAGTTGGGCTTTCGGACCGTGCAAAATCGCCTGTAAGTAAACTTTCTGGCGGACAAAAACAGAGGATTGCGATTGCCCGCGCGCTTGCGAATAATCCAAGCATTCTTTTTTGCGATGAAGCAACTTCCGCCCTCGATCCGCAGACCACTCATCAGATATTAAATTTAATCCGCGAAATTCAGAAAAAAATGAACCTGACGGTTGTTATGATTACTCATCAGATGGAAGTTGTGCGAGATGCCTGTTCTCAGGTTGCAGTCGTGCACGAAGGCCGGATTGTTGAACAAGGCAGCGTAGAAGAAATTTTTATAAGGCCAAAAACGGATGTTACAAAGGATTTTCTTTCAAGAATTTCTGTTCAACAGGACGAAAACAAAAAAGAATTTGTCCGCTGGAGCCTAGACGGCGGGCAGTACGAACTTCATTTTATCGGTGACAAAACCGATTCTACGACGCTTTCTCAGCTTGCAAAAAAATTTAACATCGACTTTAATGTGCGTGCCGGGGGAATTCAGTCGGTTCAAGGCAAAAAAGTCGGAAAAATGCTGGTCGATTTTATTGGCGAAGAATCAGAAATCAGCCGTGCAATAGAATATCTTAACAAAAACGGTATCGAGGTAGCAAAAAATGTCTCAAATATTTGAATTAGTTGGAATTTCAACTCTTCAGACTCTGCAAATGGTGTTTTTTTCGACACTTTTTGCTGTTATGATTGGTTTTCCGCTCGGAATCCTGCTTTTTATAACAAGTTCGACAGGGATTATGCCAAAACATCTTTTTAATATGATTTTAAGCCGCATAATCGACGTTCTGCGCTCTTTCCCTTTTGTAATTTTAATGATTGTTCTTCTTCCGTTTACTCGTTTTGTTCTTGGAACCGCAATTGGAACTTCAGCAACGATTATGCCTCTCAGTCTTGCGGCCGCACCTTTTGTTGCCCGTGTAATCGAAACCGCGCTTATCGAAATTGATCCTGGCGTAATTACCGCGGCACGGGCAATGGGCTCAACAAACTGGCAGATTATCCGAAAAGTTTTAGTGCCGGAAGTTTTGCCGTCGGTAGTCAGCGGAATTACACTTACAATAATCAATTTGATTTCATATTCAGCAATGGCAGGAACTTTAGGCGGTGGCGGTCTTGGCGACCTTGCAATTCGTTACGGTTATCAGCGTTTTAGAACAGACATAATGCTTGCTTCCGTAGTTGTAATAATTTTGCTTGTTGCTTTGATTCAGTTTGCAGGAACAAAACTTTCAGAAAGAATTCTTAAAAAAAGATAGAAAAATAGAAAAAAGGGCGCCACCCGCTTTCGCGGGTCGGAGTACTACAGGCTCGGTAACCCTTGGTGCCTTTGCACCGGCTTCGCCGCCTTCCGTGTTCCTGGCGCATAGCAGCTTATTGCAGTTCATTTTGCATCAACTGAACAAAAAGATATATTTTTTTGTAAACTTCCACACCAAGCTGGTTAATCGGATGTTCTGCAAAACGGTCCAGTTCTTTCCAGTTCATCACAATTTCACCTTTCGGCTTTTGATGGTCTTCGATTACAGATTTTAAAATCTTCGCAAAGCTAATCATGGATTTTGTCGTGTTTACAAGATACTCTCTTGCCAAAGAGTTTATGTCGCGCAAAGTTGTTTTGATAATGTTATTCGCCTCTCTGTCGCGGTCTGCCCTTGGCAAAAGTGTCTTTATTTTTATTCCGATTTCGGCTTCTTCGTTTAATTTTCCGTCAAACTGTGTAATTTCATCGCTTGCTTCAAACATCTGGTGGTAACTATTGCTCATTTCTGTAGAAAGCTCCGGCAAAGTCCATTTTCCGCGGATTAAGACAAGGTCTGCATATTCTCGCACATCGCGCTTTACAAATTCGACAAGGAAGGCTTTTAAATAATTCAAAGGTTTTGCATATTCAAAACTTCCAAGATTTTTTCGTTCAAGCGGAGCGCTTCCTGCTTCTGTATAATTTTTTAAAATAACAATTGAATCCGTATTAAAGATTTGCACTAAAAGACTGTCAATTTTTGAATTTTTCTGTTCATTTTCAAGTTTTTTTATAGTGCCTGCAGTCTGAGTTTTTGTTGATTCGATAAAAGATTCGACGATGTGTTCTTGTTTTACCGCAGAATCCGTTGCATAAGCAGGGGTTTTTGTCGTAAGTTCAATCATCATGTCAAAAACACGTGTGTCCCGCAGCTGCTTTAACTTTTGTACGATTTTGTTCCACTGATTTGGCTTAACAGGTTCGACGCCACGCATAGTTTTAAACATTGTCATTAAATCGTTCCATTCTTCGTCCAATGGCAATGAATTTAAAATTTCTGCAAAATTTTTAAGGTCTTCGGCAATGTATGCGCCTTCGATTGGTTCAAGCTTTGGAGCCCTGTTAAATTCGCCTTCTCTCAACGTTGAATCAAATTTTTTTAACAGAAAATAAAAGTCATAAAGACAAAACGATTTAAATCCAACGAGCTTTGTGTAAAGCGAGTCAATCGAATTTATTTTATCAGCATCAAATTCACCCAAGAAATTTTCAAGATCCTGCTTAAGTTTCACCTTTAATTTTTCAAAAGGCACATTTTTTGAAAAAGCCAAAATCGATTCTTCAGAAAAATTTTCTGACAATTTTTTTTGGGATTCTGTCAGAGAAAAATCAATTACGATATTTTTGTAAAAATTAGGATTTGGCTGGCTTTGAAAAAACGACTGGGCTGGAGAAATAATCTTGTAAATGTCATAGAAAAATTTTCCAAACTGAGGAAGAACCTGATCGGAACCAGCTTTGTAAAATTTATAGCCTGACCGCGAAAGATTTTTTGCAATAATTTTTAATTGTCTGTTTTTTTCGGCTTCTGGATCGTTGCCGCCAAAAATCGAAGAAATGAATTTTTGGAAAAAAGACAGTCCTGAATTCTTTGTCATACTTTAAATATGAATAAATCAAGGTTATATGTCAAGTTGATTTAAGCAAATAAAATATACTAGACATAGATTGTCTAGACAATTGTGTATTGAACGAGCAGAAGGCGCAGAAGCTCACGGTTTTTTACACCAAAAAGTTTATAAAGGTACTGCATTTCTTTTTTTATTGTTGATTCGCTTGTAATAAGTTCTTCTGCAATTTTTTTGAAATTGAAGTTAGTGCTGAGCGTGTAATGTATGCACGAAATCTGTCTTTCTGAAAGTCCCATTTCTTTTAAATTAAGTACGGAACCTTTTTGCGGCAATGAGATTTCTGGAGCAAAACCCGGAACATCGACATCTTTAAAAAGAAAACTGAGCCGTTCTTGCAGCATAAAATACAAAAGAAAGTAACATCCCATTTCAAAAGAAGCAAATGCAACGTAATAAATTATATCTGTAAGAGAATTTCTATATTCAAAAGAAATCATGCTTATAAGAATTACCGCTGCAATTGCGAATTTTATCTTAAAGTGGGACTTTGCATATCCGCCAGCACAAAAAAATGCAAAAAAGTTGATGTAAAGTGTAATTCCTACAACTGGAAAACCTGTAAAGATTAGGTTTATTGTTTCGAGCAAATACAAAAAGAACAAAAACCAAACTTGATTAGGTATAAAAAGATAAACGATTGTAGCTGCAAGCGTAAAAATATTGATTGCAGGAACTAATATGTTGGTATAAGGATAAAAAAAAGATTCTGTAAATGGAGGATGATCCACTCCCTGATAAAAATTATTGAATGTTCCAATGGCTGCAAAAATCATACCGAGAATATCGAGTATTTTATAAGGTTTTAATTTTTTTTTTGTATAAGTCCGCACATTTTTATTATAAAACATACGAAAAAAAAACTCAAATTTTTCGTTCTTTTATTCAATATAATGGTATCTTTGGATATTTTTTGAGTATCTTTGGATAAATCGCACAAAGAATGGGGATTAAAAGTTCATTTTTTTGTAACGCTTTGTTATACTTCTTATTGTAAGATAACTTAATTTGATTTACAGCAAGCAAAGTTCGGAGAAAAATGTAAAAAAGTTTTGTAGGAGAAGTTTTTTTTGCAATTGACAGCAGATTGATTTTTTTGTGTGTGGAGTTTTTCAATCTTAAGTCACATAAGGTTTCTGTATATATGCGGAAACCTTATTTTTTTATGTGCGCCTTTTTCTTGCATAAAAAAAACTGCCCGGAAAAGCAATTGACGCTTTGTTTTCGGACAGTTTGTTTAAAATAAAAATCAAAATTACAGGACTGTATATTCTGTTTTCCATAGCTTGTGCAAGTTGCAATATTCGTAAGCTGCGATGATTTTTTCGTCTGGAAGGATTGCAAACTCAGCTTCAGGCTTATCTCCAGAATTTAGCATTTTTTGATAAATTCCCTTGTCTGTCTGAAGAACAATCCATTCGATGTAATGTTCTGGAAGTGAAGGGTGGAGTGTTTCTCCGACGGTTACTGTGATTTTCTGTTTGTCGGTGGTTACGACTGGAAGATGTTTTTCTTTTGCACCGTCTGTTGTTCCTGGAATAAGCGGTTTCATAGGCTGTCCACAACATATTGTTTCGACCCCAGAATCTTTTACGATTGAAATGATTTTGCC
>NZ_DBJD01000037.1:0-5679 GCF_002297065.1 Treponema sp. UBA785
CGAAAGAGGCAATCGAGAAGGCGCGCACTCACTACGGACGCGTTACAGAAGACCAGGGCATGGTAAAACTTATCGACCCTCGCAAAAACTAATTGTAGGAACGGAGGAAAGAAAAATGGCATTGTTTGAAGATTTTGAAGGCCGTATCCCGCAGGTAAACAAGGCTCTTAAAGAATATGGTTTCGCAGAAGGCGAAAAAGGACTCAACGAGGCCCGCGACCTTTGCAAGGCACGCGGTTTTGACCCTTACGAAATCTGCCAGTCAACACAGCAGATTTGTTTTGAGGACGCAAAATGGGCTTACGTTCTCGGCTCTGCAATCGCAATCAAAGAAGCTGAGAAAACTGGAGACAAGACTGGCTCAACAGCTGCCGCAAACATCGGAAAAGGCCTTCAGGCATTCTGCTTGCCAGGCTCTGTAGCTGACGACCGCAAAGTAGGTCTCGGACACGGAAACTTGGGCGCGCGTCTTCTTTCTGAGGAGACACAGTGCTTCGCTTTCTTGGCAGGACACGAGTCTTTCGCAGCCGCTGAGGGCGCAATCAAAATCGCAGCGAACGCGAACAAAGTCCGCAAGAACAAGCTCCGCGTTATCTTGAACGGTCTTGGAAAAGACGCTGCCCAGATTATCAGCCGCATCAACGGATTCACTTACGTTCAGACTAAGTTTGACTACTTCAACGGCGAGGGAACAGACAAGGCTCTCAAAGTTGTAAAGGAAATCCCGTACGGAAACAATCCTGAGCGTCTCATTGTAAAATGCTACGGCGCAGACGATGTACGCGAGGGAGTGGCAATCATGTGGCACGAGGATGTCGATGTTTCTATCACTGGAAACTCTACAAACCCGACTCGCTTCCAGCACCCGGTTGCGGGAACTTACAAGAAGGAACGCTTGCTCGCAGGCAAAAAATACTTCTCTGTAGCTAGTGGCGGCGGAACAGGACGCACTTTGCACCCTGATAACATGGCTGCAGGTCCTGCTTCTTACGGCTTCACAGATACTTTGGGCCGCATGCACTCAGACGCTCAGTTCGCTGGTTCTTCATCAGTTCCGGCGCACGTTGAGATGATGGGCTTCATGGGAATGGGCAACAACCCGATGGTAGGCTGCACAGTAGCTTGCGCGGTAGCAGTTGCAGGAAGTTTCTAGTTTTAAGAGTAACTATAATTTGGCTGAATCTATTGCAGCCCGCTAGTTTTCACGTTTTTTCGTTTACGAAAAATGCGAGCATTGCGAGCAAGTGGAAACTAGATAAGCAACCGAAGGTTGCGACCTGCACAGTAGCTTGCGCAGTAGCAGTTGCAGGCTCATTCTAATTGAAAATTTAGAATAAAACGAAAAAGAGCGTCATTTCTGACGCTCTTTTTTTTGAGATTCTGTCTTTACGTTTGATTGACTAAAAATGTATTATAATTATCCAAGATGAATAACGTGAAAACAGCTTTTTTTAAAAAAGATATTCAAAATAAATTTAATATTTCTCTTGCTACTGTAAACAATTGGATAAAGACAGGTGTAATTCCATCTCCAAAAGATGGAGTATATACAAAAGATGATTATTCGGCATTGATAAAATCAATAGAAACAGGTTCGTCACGGCTGCAGTCAAGGGCTAACCGTTCTTATCAGAATTTTTCAAGTGCTGTATTCTTAGGAATAAAAGATAAAAAACGCAAAGAACTTCTTTTAAAGCTTATTGAAATATTCGAAAACAGCAGCCTTTCTATTCAAGAGGCTGTCTCTTGTCTTGGAAAACAAATTCTTTTAAGCAACGATTTATATGATGAAAAATCAGACATTTTCTTAAAAATAAATAACATATATAACGGCGAAAATATTTTTGAAAACTTTCATATTGAAAATAAAGATGATGATATTTTAGGGGCGTTTTATCAGTCTGTTCAGACTATTTCATGTAAATCAAAAGACGGGGCTTTTTACACACCTTCGGAAATTCTTTCTTCTATAGAGATTCCAATAAATGCTAAGGTCTTGGATCCTTGCTGTGGTAGCGGAAGCATTTTGATAAACACGCTTTCAAAAGAACATAATCCTGATAAAATTTTCGCTTTTGATATAGATGAAGTTGCTTTGCTGATTTGCCACATAAATCTTGTTTTGTTTTTCAATAATCCTTTTATTTCTTCTCATATCGAAAAACACGACTTGATTTTTTCAGATGAAACTGACTTGTTTTTACAGAGTGATGAAAAATATGATTTTATTGTTACAAATCCGCCATGGGGAAGCAAACTTTCAAAAAAGCAAAAGGATTTATTGCTGTCTAAATATCCTTTTTTGAACACAACAGAAATTTTTAGCATTGCATTGTATAATTCCATAAATAAGCTGTCTGCAAACGGCAAATTGAATTTTTTTCTGCCGGAATCCATATTAAATGTTGCGGCTCATAAAAATATACGAAAATTTTTATTGAATACGCATCGGAATATTGAAATTTTACCATTAGGAACGGCATTTAAAGGTGTCCAGTCTGAATGTGTGCTTCTAAAGCTTTCCGAAATTGCAAAATACGAGAGTCAAATTACCGTTGAAAAAGAGAGACAATATAAACTTAATATAAAAAATATAACTGCCCCTGATTATTTAATTTCTTACAATGTTTCTGAAATTGATGATAAAATCTTAAACAAGATTTATTCATTGGGTGAAGCAAGACTTCCTGAGAGTACAAAATTCGCTTTGGGGGTTGTAACTGGCAACAATAAGAAATTTCTTCATGAAGAAAGACTGTATGATGATGAGCCGATTTTTAGAGGGAAGGACATAATTCCATACAGGTTAAAATCTCCTGAAGTTTTTATAAAATTTACGCCCGATATATTTCAGCAAGTTGCGCCTGTGGCAATATATCGTTCAAAAAAAATCGTTTACAAATTTATTTCTGATAAGATTGTCTGCGCTTTGGATGACGGCCAGTTATTTTTGAACAGTGCGAACATGATTATTTCTCCTGATTATCCGATGGAAATGCTTGTCTGTCTTTTTAACAGTCCTGTTTACACATTTATTTACCAGAAAAAATTTAAGTCAAAGAAAGTCTTAAAGCAGCATTTTCAAAATTTCCCATTGCCAGTATTGGATTCTGATTTAAGCGGAAAATTTTATGAAGTCTATGCTGATATTTTAAACAATACAAAAACTCAGAAAGCTGCTGATGAGCTGATTTGTGATTATTTTGGAATTTCTGAAACAGAATACGATTATATAAAGGAGAGTGTCTATGGAAATCCTTGAGAAAGAGCTTGAAAAACTGATTTCTAAATTAAAAGATGCGGATGATTTCCGCTCTGAAATTGAAAATATTCAGAATGTGTATCCTTTTAATAGATATGAATATGTTATAACAAAACTTGTTGAAGAAAAAATCCTTTCTTATGAAGATTATCTTGAATTGCGAAATGATTACATCAATAGAAATTTATATCTCTATGTTTTTGAAATTTCCGCTCCACGAGGTTTTGGCGATACCTGGGGCTTTAGCCATCTTCTTGCGGTTGAACCTGAATTGAAACGTCCTTCAAAGAAAATCGATTCATCTTATAAAGGACAGTATGATTTGTATTTGCCATATATGGGCGAAAATATAAAAATTGAAGTAAAAGGCTCTCGTGCAGTTGACAGAAATAGACCAAACGAGCCTCTTTATATGAAAGCGCTTTCTTCAAATTCAACAAAAGATTTTCTTATGAATTTTCAGCAAATAAAGCCAACTTGTTGCGATGTTATGCTTTGGTTTGCGGTTTATAGAGATTGCGTAAAATACTGGGTTTTAAAAAACAGAGATATATATAATTTAAATTTCTCTCCGCAGCACAGAAACGCTGAAACTGCGACAAGAAAAGACGGTTACAAGAAAACTGATATTTTCGAAGGTCAAGTGATGATTACTCGTGAGAATATTGATTCTATACAGAAGTTTCAGGTTGACGGACGTGCATTGCGGCAGGCAATTATTGATAAATATGAGGAATAATAAATAGAAAACTTTACGGAAAAACAGAATCAACATTGACATCAGCCACCAGCAGCATTGTAAAGTGTCAAAAACTCGATTGTACATCGACAACGAACAACATTGTCAGCTGTCAAAACGTAGGTTGATAGCAGGCAGCTAACAATATTGATAGCCGCCAAAATGTAGGTTGATAGCAGTCAAAACGTAGGTTGATAGCAGGCAACTAATAATATTGGTGGCGGTCAAAACCTTGCTTATGTGGCATCGGCTATCAACGTTGATTTTAGCTTTGATGTAGTCAGAAGTTAAAATATAAACCGGCCTGCTTAATCAAAATTTAAAAAATTATCGCTCTGCTTGCTAAAAAAAAGCCTTAATATTTGGAAAAAAAGGCAATACTGCATTATACTTATAAAATAATATTATTATATGATTTTTTTGTTGCCCGCTTTTCTGAATTTAAAAAATCATAGCATTTTACTTCTAAGCTGATTTAGATAAGTTTTATTGGAAAAAGTTTTATGAAAAATGTTCAAAAAAATCTGCAATTGCAGGTGAAATTTCCGCTTGGCGTAAAGCTTGCGATAATCATCGGAACAATTGTTCTGGTTTCGCTTGGCTGCGTTACTTTTCTTAACAGTCATTTTATCGGGCAGGATGTCCAGATTACTGCCGAAAACAACAATCTTACAATCAATTCGCGTTCGGCAGGAACTGTTGAGGACAAGCTTTCCACAATCCGCTCGAATGTTTTTCAGCTTTTGGACTTGCTGAATGTTGTCGGCGGCGGGCGTTCTGCTTCTTTGGCGCGTCAGGCGGAGGCTTTTTTCTTTGAAAGAAACCAGGATATTGCCGCGGTAAATATTTTAAGCGGCGATGATTCTAAATCTTCCGTAAAATCTAATGCTCGTTCTGCAAAAGAATCTTCTATAATAAACAGCCGCTTTTTTATCTCGAATGAGATTGATGTGTCTGCCCTTGAAAATTTCATAAAAGCCAGTTCTTTGCAGATAAACCGTTCCTGTCTTGGCGAAACTATTGCATTGAACGCTTCGCCTTTTTTCAACATTCCTGTCATGTCTCTGCTTTTTCCATGGAAGGAAAACGGACTTGACCAGACTTGTGTAATCACTTTCTCGATTGAGAATATGTCGGACATTCTGGGAACTGATTCTGTGAACACAACTTTTATCCTGAACGATTCTGCGGAAATTCTGTGCCACCCGGACACTGAAAAAGTTTTGATTGGCGAAAGCTACAAGAATTTTCCGCTGGTTGCGGCAATGAGGCAGAACAACGAAAGCAATTCGGACAGCCGGCAGATTCCGTTTTCTGTGGTTGATGAAAACAATAAGAAGACTGACTATTTCGGGGCTTACCAGAAACTTTCGTTTGGCGATATTGTAGTTTTTACGACCGTTCCTGTTGATTCAGTTCTGGAGGGCGTCCGCGCGACAAGGACTAACAATATTTTTCTTACAGGAATTGTGTTTTTTCTTTCCATAATAATAATCCTTGTCTTTACGCGGCTTGGAATTTCGCGCCATTTGCAGAAGCTTACAGAAGCGGCGGAAGAAATCAAGAACGGAAACTTTGACACGCCGATTTTTAACGAGCTTAGCACAAAGCGAAAGGATGAAATCGGAGTTTTGAACCAGAGCACAAAAGACGAGCGTGAATTTCTTGACGTTTTTGC
>NZ_DBJD01000053.1:0-3123 GCF_002297065.1 Treponema sp. UBA785
TTGTCAGAAAAGCCGATGAGCGATGTTGACATCACAGGAAAACTCGAAAAACCGCTCGCTTCGCTCCGAAAAACTTACGCTAAAACCGTAAAAAAAGTGACGGAAGACACAAGCAATCTTGACTTCAACGTTGCAATCAGCCAGATGATGATTTTTGTGAACGAGGCTTCAAAGCTCGACTCAATTCCAAAAGCGATGTGGGAAGGCTTTGTTCTCATGCTCTCGCCTTACGCTCCTCACCTTGGAGAAGAGCTGTGGCAGAAGCTCGGACACACAGACACAAACGCATACGAGAAATGGCCGACATTCGATGAAAGCTACTGCAAGGACGACACAAAGGAGTTCCCGGTTATGATAAACGGAAAGCTCCGCGCAAAGTTCGAGGCTGCAGCCGACACAGACAGCGCAACTCTTGAAGCAATGGCAAAAGAGACCGACGGCTACAAAAAATTCACCGACGGAAAAACAGTCGCGAAGATAATTGTAGTTCCAGGAAAACTCGTAAACGTCGTTGTAAAATAATTATCGTAAAAAATTAAAAAATTATCTAAAAACAATAAATATTTATTGACAAACGATAAAAACTCCTGTACAAATAAAAGTATAGGAGTTTTTTATGAACAACAGAAATATCAGTAAAATTACAAAAATCGTTTCAAAAATCTTTGAAATCTTGTTTCTTTTTAGTTCCGCCGCAATGATTGTCGCAACAGTGTTCTCATTTGTAATTCCTGAAAAATTCGGAAATTTTCTTCTTGAGTCAGTTGGAAACGGAACAATCGCCACAAATGGATTTGAAATTGAAATCGCTGATCAAAATGGAAATCTTATTCCAAGCGCGGTAAAAATTTTCGCTTTTGCAGGAATTTTTACAATGCTCTGCATGACAATGATTTTCAGAAATATTTATCTTATCATCCAAACATGCGAAGGAAAAACATGGTTCAGCAAGGGAAAAACGCCTTTTCAAAAAGACGTTGTAAGAATGGTCAGAGAAATCGGAATTTTCAGCATTATGATTCCTTTCATAGGTTTTGTAATGAGTCTGATTGCCCGAATTTCTCTCGGTGTTGATGCGTGCGAAACGAGCGTCCAGATTGTTGGAATTGCAATGGGAATCGCAATGATTTGTTTTTCAGAAATTTTTGCATACGGAATCAAACTGGAAGAAGAAGTTGAAGGACTTGTCTAGGGAACAAAAATGGGAAAAATCATTTTGCATCTTGACCGTGTAATGGTTGAACAAAAAATTTCTGTAAATGAACTTGCCGAAAAAGTCGGAATCACAAATGTGAATCTTTCAAAACTGAAAAATAACAGAGTTACGGCAATCCGCTTTTCGACATTGGAGGCACTTTGCAGAGTTTTAAAATGCCAGCCGGGAGATATTCTAGGCTACGAGGAATAGATACTTTTCGAGACTGTTAAATCCTTTCAGTAAATTCAGCAGGTTGTTATGCGGGGCAAACCCGCTTGAAGCTTATCTTTCGCTAACAAAATTCCATTCTCTCTTCTTGATTCTCTTTTGAAAAACCAATATATTAGCCCTGTAATTAGCATTAGCTAACATTTTCTTTTCAAGGAGAAAGCTATGAAATCAACAAAGATTGTAAAAGTTATCGGACGCGAGATTATCGACTCGCGCGGAAACCCGACTGTGGAAGCGGAAATTCATCTTGAAGACGGAACTGTCGCGCTTGGAGCCGCTCCGTCCGGAGCCTCAACAGGCGAATTCGAGGCGCTGGAGCTTCGCGACGGAGACAAGTCAAAATTCGGCGGAAAAGGCGTTTCAAAGGCCGTCGCAAACGTGAACGGCGCAATCGCCAGCGCAATTGTCGGGCTTGACGCGGCAGACACATACAAGGTTGACGGCGCAATGCTCAAGGCTGACGGCACAAAGGACAAGTCAAACCTTGGAGCAAACGCGATTCTTGCAGTCTCAATCGCATGCGCGCGGGCGGCGGCAAACTCGCTCCAAATTCCTCTCTACAGATTCTTGGGCGGAGTTCAAGGAACAAAGCTTCCAGTTCCGATGATGAACATCTTGAACGGCGGAGCGCACGCGGACAGCGCGGTTGACACTCAGGAATTCATGATTATGCCGGCAGGCGCGCCTTCGTTCAAAGAGGGATTGAGATGGTGCACGGAAGTTTTCCACAAGCTCCACGACCTAATCAAGAAAATGGGAGACGTTACTGCAGTCGGAGACGAGGGCGGATTTGCGCCTAACAAGCTCGGAAGCGACGAGGAGGCAATCGAAAAAATTCTCGAGGCGGTTGAGGCGGCAGGCTACAAGCCGGGCAAGGACTTCTTGATTGCGATGGACGCGGCTTCTTCCGAATGGAAGTCTCCGAAAGGAAAAGGATTCTATCATCAGCCGAAGTCAGGAAAGAACTTCACGACGGACGAGCTTATCGCGCACTGGGAAAAGCTCGCCAGCAAGTATCCGATTGTCTCGATTGAGGACGGGCTTGACGAGGAAGACTGGGAAGGCTGGGTAAAGATGACAGAAAAACTCGGAAAGAAAGTCCAGCTCGTAGGCGACGACCTTTTCGTCACAAACGTGGAGCGGCTTTCAAAGGGAATAAAGATCGGGGCTGGGAACTCAATTCTTATCAAGCTGAACCAGATTGGCTCTGTCTCAGAAACGCTTGAGGCAATCAAGATGGCGCACAAGGCGGGCTACACAGCAATCGCTTCCCACCGCTCAGGCGAAACAGAGGACACAACAATAGCAGACCTTGCAGTAGCTCTCAACACCTGCCAGATTAAGACAGGCGCGCCAAGCCGCACAGAGCGCGTGGCAAAGTACAACCAGCTTCTGCGCATTGAAGAGGAGCTTGGTGACGCTGCCTGCTACCCTGGATTTGAGGCGTATAATATTAAGAAATAGAAAAAAGAAATTACATTATTGAGTTATAAAAAAGCCTGGACTGAAAACTGCTTTTACAGTTGAGGAACGGGCCTTTTTAATCAGGCAGAGTAATAAGTTTTGGGGATTCTGCTTAACAGGCTCTGATTCCTAATATAACTTCTGATGACATTAAAGCTAAATTCTAGCAGTCGTCAATGCTGTTAGATGTCTGCAATCAACCTACGTTTTGACAGCTATCAATATTGTTA
>NZ_DBJD01000053.1:3192-3496 GCF_002297065.1 Treponema sp. UBA785
ACAGCTATCAATATTGTTAGTTAACAGCTATCAATATTGTTAGTTAACTGCTATCAATCTACGTTTTGACAGCTATCAATGTTATCAGCTGCCTGCTATCAACCTACGTTTTGACACCTGACAATATTGTAAGCAGCCGATGTATAACCGAGTATTTGACACCTGACAATGTTGTAAACAGCCGATGTATAACCGAGTTTCTATTGAACTAAATAAAAACAATGGCATCGTTATTCCTGTAATAAATGGCGGAGACTTTTTCTCAAGATGCCCGGACGAGCGGATTCACAGAATCAGCATTCCG